>NZ_JBEXKU010000011.1:0-109846 GCF_040609575.1 Streptomyces sp. NPDC004647
CCACTCACTAACCAACCCGCCCTCTCTCCCAACCCCCCCCCCCCCCCCCCCGGGGGGGGGGCCCCCCCCCCCCGCCTGCCGCCGCGGCGGCACGGCCCCGAACCGCCGACGCGGCCACGGCCCGTGGCGCGGCCCGGGGCGCGGCGGGACGGCGCGGTTCCCGACCGGCGGAGCGCGTGGTGCACGTACAGATCGGGCGGCTCGAGGTCAGCGCGGCTCCGCCGCCCGGCTCGGGGCGCCCGGCCGCGGCCCGACCCGAGCACACGGGGCGGCGCGCGCCCGCGCTGAGCCTGGAGGACTACCTGACGCGCGGCGAGAAGAGGGGCTGACGCCATGAACGGAATGAGCGCTACCAACGGTACGTACGGGGGAGCGGATTCATGAGCAACGCACTCGCCATCGCGACGGTCACCCAGGCCCTGGCCCTGCTGATCGCCAACAATCTGCAGCCCGAGATCGACATCGCGGTCTCCGTCGAAACCCGCAAGCCTCCGGCCGAGCCGCCCACCGAGCCGACGATCACCGTCTTCCTCTACCAGGTCACACCGAACGCGTCCCAGCGCCACCACGACCTTCCGACGCGGGCCTCGGACGGCACGCTCCTCAAACGACCGGCCGCGGCGCTGGATCTGAACTTTGTGATCAGTGCGTACGGGGATGAGACCGAACTGGTCGGCCAGCGGCTGATCGGCTGCGTAGTGCGCACTCTGCACGAAATCCCCGTCCTACCACGGGAGTTGATCGAGGAGGCCGCGGAGCGTCCGTATCTGGCCGGGAGCGACTTGGCCGATGCGGTGCAGAAGGTGCGCTTCACCCCGGCACAGATGGACATCGACGAGACCTCGAAGCTCTGGGGGATGCTGCACCAGACGCCGTACGCGCTGTCGGTCGCCTACCAGGCGTCGCTGGTTCTGATCGAGGGCCGCGACAAGCCGGTGCCGGCGAAGCCGGTTGAGCGGCGCACGGTCCGGGCCATCCCGTTCGGCGCTCCGGGCGCGCCGCAGCCGCCGACGACTGGGGCCGGGGCGGGGGCCGGGGGCGAAGCCGGGGCCGGAGGCGAGGCCGGGGCGGGGGGCGAGACCGGGGCGGGGGGCGAGACCGGGGCAGTGCCTGCGGAATCCGCGGCGCGGTCGGGCCGCTCCGCGCCGACACACGATCGCGCCGCGGATTCCGGCGGCGCGGTCACAAGTGATTCCTCGGGACGAGCCACCGCCCGTGCCGGCAGCGGTGGACGAGGCGCATCGGCCCGTACGGGCGCGGGCCCGGCAACCGCCAAGGATGCGGGCGCCGGCGCGGGCGCGAAGGCCACCGGCGGCCGGTCCGGCAGCAGCTCCTCGGCGCGGCAGGCCGAGCCCACGACCGAGAGCGCGAAGCCGACGGCCTCCGGGGGCGGTCGTACCGCGGGGGCCGTCGGGGCCGAGATGAAGCTCGGGGACGTAGCGAAGGCCGGAGACGAAACGGAGGTCGGAGCCGAGGCCACCGTTGGTGCCACGGACCCCACGGACGCCACGGGGTCCGTGAAGAAGCGTTCGGGGTCGAAGTCCGCGGACGGCGAGCCGAAGGCCGCGCCCGCCCGTACGCGCAAGGCGCCCGGCACGGCAGCTCGCGGCACGTCCCGGCGGGGCGGCGGACGGTCCGGCACGTCCGCGGACGACAAGGAGAGCTGAGGCCGGTGCGGAACACGGGGGCGGGTGAGGGCATGGACACGTTCGACGGGATCGGACCGGGCGCGGCGGACGCCGGCTCGGACGGCCCGGCGCTGGCCACGGCCGTGAGGTCGGTACTCGCACGCGTCGACGCCCACGCGGGGCGCGTCCCGAACCGCATACGTTCCACGAGCGCGCGGTCCACCGACGCACGGCCGGGCGACCCGAAGTCCACGGACGCAGCGCACAGCGGTACCGGCTCCACCGGATCCGCGCCCCACGGCGCCGGTGCCGCCGAGCCCGCAGGCATGCTCGCCGCCTCCCCCGAGGGCAACGAACCGTCCACGCCCGACGCCGAGTTCGGCTCCACCGCCGACGGCGAGACGGGGGCCGCCGCGCTGACGAGCGCCCGTGCCGACGACGGCGGAGGGACCGCGTCCGGAACAGCACGTTCCGGGCACTCCCGCGAACGGCGGCGCGTCCACCCCGAACTCGCCTCGCCCCGCGGAGAGATAACCGGTCCGGCCACCCTCGACGCGCTCGTGGCCTGCTTCGACCTCACCCCCTTCGAGCGCCAGGTCGTTCTGCTCGCCGCCGCCGCGGAGTTGGATCCCACCGCCGCCAGCCGCTGCGCCGCGGCGAGCGGCGACCCGGACCGGGCACACCCCACCTTCTCGCTCGCCCTCGCCGCGCTGACCGATCCGCACTGGAGCGCGCTCACGCCCGTCGGCCCGCTGCGCCGCTGGCGGTTGATCGAGCTGGACGACGAGACCCGGCTGACGACCTCACGGCTGCGGATCGACGAGCGCATCCTGCACTTCCTCGTCGGCTCGCCGTATCTCGATGCCCGGCTGCACGGGCTGCTGCGCCGCGCGCGAGTCCCGGACACCCTCCCGGCGTCGTACGACGTCGCCGCAGGCCAAGTGGCCGCGGCCTGGGCGGACGCCGCTTCGGACACCGCGCTCCGCGTCGAGCTGGTCGGCGCCGACCTGCGCACCCGTACCGACATCGCCGCCGCGGCCGCCCGCCGCTCCGGGCTCGGCCTGTGCGCGATGGCCGCCACCGATGTGCCCACCGACCCCGCCGAGCGGGACCGGCTCGCCCGCCTCTGGCAGCGCGAGGCGATCCTCCTCCCTGCCGCGCTCCTTCTGGAGGTCGGTGACATGGACCGCGAACAGTCCGCCGCCACCGATGCGTTCATCGAGGGCACCGCCGTCCCTCTGGTCGTCTCCAGCCAGGACCCGCGGCAGTCGGCCGGGGCCCGCGGCGAGCGGATCACCGTGCCCGCCCTCGACACGGACGAGCAACTGGGCCTGTGGGCGGACGCCTTCGAGGGCGTACCGGAGATCTCGGAGGAGAACCTTCGGGACCTCGTGGCGCAGTTCTCGCTGCCGCCGCATGTCATCCGGTCCGCCGCCGCGGCGGTACGCCGGGACCTGCCCGGGGAGGACCGGCTGGACGCCACCGGGCTCGCCTGGCGGGCCGGTCTCTCCGAGGCCCGGATGGGCATGGACGAGCTGGGGCGGCGGATCGAACCCCGGGCGGGGTGGGGCGATCTGGTGCTGTCGGAGCGGCAGTTGCGGATCCTGCGCGAGATCGTCGCGCACGTACGGCAGCGGGGCACCGTCTACCAGGAGTGGGGCTTCGCGCAGACCCTGCGGAGCGGTCTCGGCGTCACCGCGCTCTTCGCGGGCGGCTCGGGCACCGGCAAGACCCTCGCCGCCGAGGTGATGGCGAGGGAACTGGGCCTGGACCTGTTCATCATCGATCTGTCGCAGGTGGTCAGCAAGTACATCGGTGAGACCGAGAAGAATCTGCGCAAGGTCTTCGACGCGGCCGAACGCGGCGGGGCGCTGCTCCTCTTCGACGAGGCGGACGCCCTCTTCGGCAAGCGCAGCGAGGTCAAGGACAGCCACGACCGGTACGCCAACCTCGAGGTCAGCTATCTGCTGATGCGGATGGAGGCCTACCGGGGGCTGGCCGTCCTCACCACCAATATGAAGAAGGCCCTGGACTCGGCCTTCATGCGCCGTATCCGCTTCGTCGTCGACTTCCCCTTCCCCGGGGAGAGCGAGCGCGCCGAGATCTGGCGCCGGGTGCTGCCCACGCAGGCGCCCACCAAGGGCATCGATCCGGAGCTGCTGGCCCAGCTGACGGTGGCGGGCGGCTCCATCCGCAATATCGCGCTGTCGGGCGCCTTCCTCGCCGCGGAGGAGGGCGACCGGCTCCAGATGCGGCACATGCTGGCGGCCGCGCGCACCGAATACCTGAAGCTGGAACGCTCCTTGACGCCCTCGGAGGTCCACGGATGGGTCTGAACGAGGAACGCACGCGGGCTCGTACCCAGGCAGGTACGCAGGCACGTATGCAGCCACAGGAGCACACGGTGCGGGTGGACATCGGCGAGCTGGTGCTGGACGGCTTCGAACGGGTCGACCCGGACCGGGTCTCGGCCGCCTTCCAGCGGGAACTGGCCCGGCTCGTACGGGAGCGGGGCGTACCGCTGGCAGCGGACGGCGAGGGCCGGGCCCTGGAGGCTCTGTCCGGGCTGCCCGCACTGCCCGCCACCACTTCGCCCGGTCGCATCGGCGAGGCGCTGGCGCGCGCGGTGCACGCCGGGCTGTCGGGGGGCGGCGAGGCCGACCGGCCATCGGCGGGACCGGGGCGAGGAGGGCCGCGATGAGCGCACATGCCACGTCGCAGGACACGCAGTCCGCCAACGACAAGCGGCGCAAGCGCAAGGAGCGCGCCAAGTCCCCGGTGCCGGAGCCGAAGAACATCGTCAGCGGCGCCGGTCAGCCGCTGGACCTGAGCGTGCGGCGCGAGCTGGAGGAGCAGCTCGGCCACGACTTCAGCCGGGTGCGGCTGCACACCGACCGGGACGCGGGGCAGCTCACGGAGATGCTGGGCGCGGACGCGGTCGCGGTCGGCCAGGACATCTTCTTCCGGGAGGGGACGTACCGGCCCGGCACGGCGGACGGGCAGCGGCTGCTGGCCCACGAGCTCCTGCACACGGTCCAGAACCCGGACGGGCTGGGCGCACTGCGGGTGGGGCGCGACGTGGGCGCGGTGAGCCTGCCGCAGCAGTCGATCGAGCGCGAGGCGGAGTCGGCGGCGCAGGAGTTGGTCTCGGGGGAGACGGCCGCCCGGGAACCGGCCACCGAGGTCCAGGAGGGCCGGGCCACGCCCGGCTGGCTGCGGTACACCACCGTGGACGCGGACCGTAACCGGATGGAGCAGATCGATCCGGCGACCCTCGTGGACCGGCTGGCGAACTCGGTCGTGCGCTCGCTGCGCGGCGACCCGGAGGACCGGTCGAAGCGCACCCGTAGGCAACTGGCGAGGCTGCCGGACGAGTTGCAGGACGCCGTCCTCGAACGCCTGGAGACCAGGCTCCTCAGCCCGGAGCACGAGCGGGTGCTCGACCTCGTCGACGACATCGAGGCCGACGACGACCTGGAGCGGAGCTCGCTCGAAGCCCCGGCCGTCGAGACGGATCCGGCCGAGGAGCTGCGGTTCGAGCGCGAGAGCGAGCGGCGGACGGCCGAAGAGCGGCGGGAAGAGCAGCAGAAGCCCGCAGTGGCGCCGGGACCGGAGAAGGACGAGGCCGGCGCGGGTGGTGCCGCCGGCAGTACCCCGCAGAACGGGGGCACCCCGGAGAGCGGGAGTACCCCGGAGGGCGGGAGCGCCCCGCAGGGCGGCACGCAGGAGCAGAAGCCGGGCGCCGACGCCGTGGGCAGCAGCGGGAGTTCGCCGTCCGGGGGGCAGCGGTCGGAGGCGCCGTCCGCCGCGCACCAGCAGCAGTCGTCCTCGGCTGCGCCCGCGGGAGGGCAGCCCTCGGGCCAGAGTGCGTCCGGGGGCGGGAAGTCCGGGGATGGGAAGTCCGGGGGCGAGCAGCAGGGCGGTGAGAAGACCGCGGGCGCCGAGAAGGGCACGGAGGATGAAGACCAGCAGGGCGCCCCGGCCGAGAGCAAGGAGGAGTCCGCGGCCAAGAACCGTCCGGGCGCGGTCGATCCGCTCGTGGCGGGACAGCAGCTGAAGCAGGAGGACAAGCGGGGGCAGGAGAAGCCCACGGGTTCACCGACGGCGTCCGCTAAGGACACCCAGCTGCCGGGCGCGTTCAGCACGCTCGACGGCGCACGGAACCAGGATCTCGACGGTCCGGAGGAGAAGGCCGACGAGGACCCGTTCGGTTCCGGCGGCGAGTCGGAGGTCAAGGTCGGGGGCGAGGAGAAGAGCGCCTGGGACGTCAAGCTCCAGCCGGAGGACTTCCTTCCCGAGCAGGACCCCGATGTGTCGGCCGTACCGACCGCGGACGAGCTGGACCCGTCCTCGTCCTCCGCTGTTTCGGCCCCGTCGTTCCCCGCTCCCCCGGTCACCAAGGCCGACCGGGTGCAGGCCGAGCGGGATGCGGAGGACGCCGAGGACGCGGAGGTGGAGGCCGAGTCCGAGGAGGACGGCGCCGCCTCCCCCGCCGATATGGAGCTGTCGGCCGAGGCGGACGAAGGTGGTCAGGCAGGCGGGCAGCTCAGCAGCCTCGCCCTGGAGCAGGCCGCCGAGGCGCGTACGGGACCGGGCGCCACGTCGAGGGACCCGAAGACCGGCACCGATCCGAAGGCCGGGCCCGTAGCCGCACAGACGACGGTCCAGGAACAGCCGGGCAAGTCCGAGGGCGGCAGCGACGCCAAGGAACAGGCGGCCAAGGAGGAGAAGGGCACTCCGGCCGCCGGAGGCGACAAGTCGGGGGCCGCGCCGGAGAAGGCCTCTCAGCAGGCGGTGGGCGGCCAGTCGGCGGCGCCGGAGCCCGCGGCCAAGGAGGAGCAGAAGAAGACGGACTCGGCTCCGGCGGGCAAGAGCGAACCGACGGCGGACTCGAAGGCCCCCTCGCCCGCACGGGACACCCATGTCTCGGGCGGGTCCAACGCGGATACGCCCGGCGGGGCGAGCAGCAACGCGGCCAGCGGCGCACAGAGCGATTCGTCGAACGGGAGTCCGGCGCAGAGCGAGCAGAGTTCCCCTACGGAGGCCCCAGCGGCGACTGCGCCCGCCGCTCCGCAACCCACGAAGGCCCCCGAGGCACCGGCCGCCGCGCCAGCCCCGAAGGCGGCACCGGCGCCCAAGGCCGCGGCGCCCAAGTCGGCTCCCGCAGCCAAGGGAACGCGCGGTGGGGGCGGCGGCGGAAGGGGTGGCGGCGGAGGGGGCGGCAGCAGGGCGGCCGGCCCGGCCAAGGGCAAGAAGGACTCCGGACCGGCGCCGAACCTCTCGAAGGTGTCCCCGGAAGCGGGCCTGTCCACCGCCTCAAGTCTCAAGCCCCACAAGGCACTTCAGGCCATGACCGGTGTGAGCGGCTCGGTGGACCGCACCGTCGGCGACGAGCACCAGGAGCTCGCCGCCGCGCCTCCCTCGATGCAGCGCCCGGCGGGCGCGCCGCAGACCCTCCAGGGCAAGCCGAAGGCCGACGCACCGGCCCAGTACTCACAGGATCCTGCGCAGAAGTCCGAGGCCCCCGAGCAGGAGAAGGCCGAGGTCAAGGGAGCCAAGGAGCCCGAGGGGCAGATCGAGGCGGAGAAGGCGGAAGAGCCGGGCGGCTGGGACACCTTCAAGATGGCCCTGGGCTTCGGCCTCGGCTGGATCGCGAACAAGCTCGGCTTCGAGGTGGACGCGCAGGAGCTGGCGGCCAAGTTCGCCGGGCTGCCGACCAAGGACGAGGCGCTCAAGCAGGCCCAGGCCGGCAACGCGCCGGGCGTGGAGATGCAGGGCGCCGCCGAGCAGACAGCCGGCGAACAGGGCTCCGCTGTCGACACCAAGGGCCAGGAGGCCGTCGCGACGGGCCAGGACGACGCCGCCCGCCCGATGGGCGAGAACCAGGTCTACCCCAATGCTCCCAAGGAGCAGATGACGGCGAAGGTTCCGGGCCAGCAGGGCGGCAAGGGCGGCGGTGCCCCCGGGGGCGGCGCGACGACGGGAGCCGTACCTCCCGAGGCCGCTTCGGAAGTGGCGGAGCACGAGCGCGGGCCGCAGTTCAAGGCCGCGTTCAGCGACGGCCAGAAGAGCATGTCCGAGGGTCGGCAGACCAAGGACAAGGACTTCCGCGACTCCCAGCAGAAGCACAAGCAGCAGGTCGACGCCGAGATCGCGACCAACACCAAGAGCCAGACGGGCGAACGCGAAAAAGCCCTGACCGAGGTCACCTCGCAGCGTTCCGACTGGCGCAAGGAGCAGGACGGGGAACTGAAGACTCTCGGTACCAAGAAGACCGAGAGGCACGACAAGGTCCGCAAGGACGTCAAGGACAAGGAAGAGAAGGCCGACAAGGACGTAACCAAGGAGAAGGACGACGGCGACAAGAAGATCCGGGACGAGAACACCAAGGCCGAGGACGACGCCAAGAAGAAGCGCGACGACAGTGTCAACGAGTCGGGCAACTGGATCAGCAAGGCCTTCGACTGGATCAAACAGAAGGTCATCGAGATCAAGAACGCGATCGTCAGCGTCATCAAGAAGGCGCGTGACGCGGTCGTCGGCTTCATCAAGAATTTCAAGGAAACGGTCGAGCGCTGGATCAACGAGGCCCGTAAGTTCATCGTCGACGCGATCAAGAATCTCATCAATGATCTGATCGAATTCGCCAAGAACATGGTGCGGGCCATCATCGAACTGGCCAACCGCATCCGGAAGTTCATCACTTCACTGATCGCGACCGCGATCGCCTTCGTCAACAAGCTCGCCACCCTGCTGAAGCAGATCATCACCGATCTGCTGAACGCCATCGGCAAGCTGCTCAGCAGCATCCTGGACCTCCTCAAGAAGATGCTTCAGGCCGCGGTCGAGGCCGTCGTGAGCGCGGTGAAGGCGGTCCTGGACTTCGCCTCCAAGCTTCTGAGCGCGCTCGGCGAGTGGATGCTCATCGCGGTCGACTTCCTCTCCGACCCGGGCGGCTGGCTGGGCGGCGCCAAGAACTCGGCGGTGGACGGGGCGAAGAACCACCTGTTCCGGGAGGTCTCCTCGGCCGTCAAGCAGTGGTTCAAGGACAAGATCCAGGAGATCATCGGCGTCCCGAAGGCCGTCCTGGACAAGCTGATCAACGGTGGCTACGCCCTGGACAAGATCATCAAAGAGGCGTGGGACGCCGTAGTCCCCCAACTCCCGCTGATCATCGGCGAACTGGTCATGACCAAGATCGTCGCCAAGCTGATCCCGGGTGCGGGATGGGTGATGGCGGTCATCGACGCCATCCGTACGGCCTGGGGCGCGCTGAGCGAGATCCTGCGCGCGCTGGGCATGGTCCTGGACTGGCTCAAGGCGGTCCGCAGCGGCGGCGCGGGCATCCTGTTCGCCAAGGCGGTCGCGGCGGGCGTCGTCGCGCTCCTCGAGCTTCTGTACGAGGCGCTGCTGAGCGGTATCGGCAAGTACGTCGCGAAGGTGGGCAGGCGCCTCAAGGGCGTCGCCGCCAGGCTCGGCGGGGGCAAGGGCAAGGACGACAAGGACGGCGGCGGTAAGGGGTCGGCCGGCGAGGGTTCGGACGGCAAGGGCGGCAACAAGAGGGCGGACGAGAAGGGCCCGAACCAGGAGAACGCCCCGAAGTCCCCGGGCGCACCGGGCTTCCGCCCGATGGCCACGAGGCCGAGGCCCGGCACGAAGCCCGACCTCACCAAGCCCACGGGCACGAGGCCGGGCCCGGGCAAGACAACCGCCGGACCCGGCAAGCCGAAGGACGGCCCGGGCGACGGCAAGAGGCCCGTGCCCACGGGCAAGGACAAGAACGGCAAGCCGAAGGACAAGGACGACGAGAAGCCGGACACCCGTCCGACGCCGGCCCCGAAGCCCAAACCGAAGCCGGAACCCAAACCGAAGCCCAAGCCCGAGCCGAAGCCCAAGCCTGAACCGGACACGAAGCCCAAGCCGAAGGACACCACGCCGGATAAGACGAAGGACGGCGACAAGGACCCCCAGAAGGACAAGGACGGGGACCCCAACAAGCCGAAGGACCAAGACCCGACCAAGCCCATGGCGGGCAAGGACGGCGACAAGGACGCGCCCGGCAAACCGAAGAAGGACAAGGAGGGTGACGGCAGGAAGACCAAACCCAAGGAGGACAAAGACGCTCCGCCCAAAGCGAAGCCGAAGCCGGACAAGAAGGGCCCCGTCGGGCCCAAGCCCCGGCCCGACAAGAGCGGCCCCGGCAGGCCCAAGTCCAAGCGGGACAAAGACAGGACGAAGAAGGAAGAGAACTCGCAGAAGTCGAAGGAAGACCGACTGGACAAGATCATCGCCCGCATCCGGCCGCGCATCAAGTCGAAAACAGAGCACGGGATGCCCGACCGGTCATTCCGGGCGATGCTCACCGAAATGCGCAACTGGTATCGCCTGAGCAAGCTCGACGGAACCGGTCTCCCCGACATAACGATCCGCGCAACTTTGAATCCCGGCCCCAAAGACGTCGAAACCGTCCATCAGCAACGCGACGCAGAGACAGAGGGCCGCGTCGACTATGACGAACCCCAGAAGGAGAAGGGGTACAAGAACGAATTCAAGGCCAAAAAAACAGCACCCGAATCCTTCACCGGCAATTTCAGCGATTTCCCGAATTGGAAATGGGTCAGTTACGCTCCACTACAGACCAACGTCTGGCATCCGGCTAACATCCACCTCAACCGTCCGACAAGAGTACCCCGCCCCAAAGGGAAATATCACGTAGAGCCCGGGAAGGGCACAGGCGGAGGAGTGCCGGCACACAAAGAAAGGTGGCAGAAATACATAGCGCAAGAGAAGGACAAAGAAAAGCGGGAGATCAAGAAGAACGGCAGGCCCACCGACCGGACCGTCCCAAGAAACAACAGGCACGATGAAAACTGGGCGAAGGCAGTTATTGAGAAAAGGTACTGGGGAATGGATTGGCGGGACCTCTACCTTCTCGGTAAGGGTGGCACGCCCAGAAGCGCGGTCGGCTGGCAAGAGCATCACATTAATCCCGTCAACTGGGGAGGTACCAATGACGTACAGAACATGATCTTCATCATCCACGAAGATCATCACCCCATCACCACATGGTTCGAGTCGACCAAGGACCAGATCCTCGGCCAACTGAAGAAGGAAGAAGAGAGCCGGAAATCGTGAGTGGCACTGAGGAACTCCTCCACCGGGCACGACCAGGCGGACAGAGCGCCGCCGCCGCCATCCGGCGCCTGCTCGGCCTGGGGTCCAATGCCCTCGGCCAGGTCGTTACAGCATTCGAGATGGACCCTTTTAACAGTCCGGGACTGGCCGAGGTGATCCGTCGGAACCGAAGCCCGGAAGCAGTCGCCGTCCACCTCAGAAATCTGGAATCCGACTCCATCGAACTCTCCAGATATTCCATGGAAGCAGTAGGCGCATCAGGCGATCCGGCGGCAATGCTACGCCTCGTCCAGATCCTCACGGACGAGGAAGAGTTCGAGACTCAGCGAGCAATGGCAGCCTCCGCGCTCGGAGCTCATGCCGACAGCAACGTGCTGGCTGCGCTCAGAGAGACTGTCGACCGTCAAGCTGCACGGATCGCTGACGATGAAGATCCTCAGTTCCTTTTGATCGAGGCAGTCGTAACACTGGCCAAACACGGTGACCATTCACGTGCACCCCTCTTGCTCGAAATTACGTCAAATCCCGACTCTGTAGCACAGGAGGAAGCCGTTCAGGCTCTTGAGGTGGCCATCGCCGACGGCATGATCGAGACGCTCGCCACCATCTCGCGCGACCCGTCTCCTATCCTTGCCGTGCTGGCCGCGAAACCCCTCTTCCTCCTGGGCGACCTGAAAAGCTGCGAAAAACTGCAGGCGATGGCCCAATCTGATGACTACGACGTGAGCCAGACCGCCATGTCTTATTTGTGGAGACTTCTGGGAACAGAGCCCAGAGATTCGCACGAACTGAATGTGGCGCGGCGCGAGTGGGCTGCCGTTGTGTCAGATATGGCCAGGGGAATCTGCTACAGGACCGGCCATCCTATCAACATCGGACAGTTGGTCGAGACATTGATGAGCAGCGAGGACATGTGGCTCCGAGAACAGCTTACTGATGAACTGCAGAACAGGACGGGATTCGATGTGCAGGGAGCGATCCTGTGGGAGGAGGAGCAGGAGTTTGCGCACCGGGTAAACGAAAGGCGATTTACAGAAGGGGCTCTTTACAGATGGGGGTATCGCCAGGACATCCCGTCCGCCTGAGCTGTGAGCGAATATCTTCGCAATTTCCGAACCATGCCGCGAACAAGGGGAGTTAACCTGTGACCCGCTACGCCGACATACCCAAGCCCATCCGTTCCGGGATCGTCATCGTCGATCCCGAGCGCGGAACCCCGCAGCGCATCATCGTGCTGCAGTTCAATCCCGACACCCTCGAGCTTTCGCTCTCGCTCCAAGCCGCCGGAGGCGGGGGTGACAGCGGTGGGGGTGGGAGTGGAGGGGATCGCAACGAGGGGCCTCGGCAGGCCAAGAAGCCGCTTCATGCAGGCAGTCATGGAAGAGAGAAATAAGGCTCTGCCTGGCACCAAGGCATTCGACGACATCGACGAAATGCGTGACAAGTTGACCAAATTCAGGTCGAAGGCCGGGAAGGGGCTCTATCTTTGAATTCCTGTATCGCATCGGCCGGTTCCGGAGCTTCAAGCGGACCGCGGGCGACAATGACGCAGCAGTGGCTGACTACAAAGAACTCCTCAGCGCCTACCTCGGATCGTTGGACTCTTTCGCCTTGAAGGAGTCGGATAACTGGTGGTTAATGGTTTTCGATCGGGTTCTCTGACCACAGGAGCAGACATCAGAATCAGAAGGAGCGTCCTCGCATGACCCGCTAGCCGACGCGAAGACCATCTGGCGAGGAAGGGAAATGATCGATGGCTTTTGACTCCTACCACTGGCAAGAGGCTCCGATTGATGATCCGGAATTCGTCGGCGCCCGCTTTAAGCTTGCCTCTGGCGAAGGAGACGAGAACGACTTCCTCACGCTACTCCGCAGCGACTGCACTGTTGCCGTCGGAGTGGCCATGGACCACTACCATCAAGCCGAATCAATGACTCGGTTCGGTGACGAAAATCCCTACGCTCCTCATGAGGATGAAGTCTTGGCGAAGGCCAGGTCGGTCCTCAACGGACCTGCCTGCCGAAAAAGCGAAACGGGAGCATACGAGGATGGGGCGAACCATTCCAGCGCCCTCTATGTGATGGGCGATCTGGCGGACCCCGAGGATCCCAAGGATCGCGAAGCCATCGCATCCGCAGTTCGAAAGGCATCGACACGCGCCTCGCTCGAGGCCGCAACAGGGACCGCGGGCATGCTGCTGACGGAGTCGGATCCTCTCGACGAGAATCTGCTGGATGCCTTGGCGGAGGTAATTCTCGATGAGTCCCGGGACATCTGGGATCGCGTGCGGGGCATCGTCGCTCTCGGAAATGTCACGGACCGGCGGGCCGGCGACGTACTCGCGCGTGCCGCCGACCAGAAGAGCGAAAAGATCCGTCAGGAAGTAGCAATCATCCTCTCGAACCGCCATATGTCCACCCATAGAGCCGTCGTCGAAGAAATCGCTGAGGATTGGCCCGACGACACGGAGTACCCGCAATCAATTGTCCTTGATGCACTGCGAGCTGCGAAGGGGGAAGAGACGTGACCTCAGTCAGGACCGTCCTCCCTGCCATTCATGGGAGAAGGGACGACTCATGACCCTTTTCCCGAGGAAGGTCATCATGGCGACTCTAACCGCGAACGAACAGCGGCACGCGGCATCACTAAAAGCCATCGAAGAGAGTCCCTTTCTCGATGCCAGGTGCGGAAGTTGCAAGGAACTCGGAGAGTCACTCGAAGAACTCCTGCCCCTTTACGAGCACAACGAAGACTGGGATGAGGTTCAGCTGGATGAGGACCTCATGACATGTTCTCTACGATTCACAAACCTCGGCGCCCAGTGGTCGGCCTCCAGCGGCCTGCCCGAGATGTATGGAGAGTATCGGGTTCTCCATTTCTACGATGTATTGGACCAACCCGAAGGCCCGCCAGCGATGTCAGGAGCAACTGAATTTCAGCGCCAGTTCCTGTCGGAAATTCGCCTTTTCGACAACACACCCCGCTCTGGAGCGGGAATGATGTCATTCATTCGCTTGCAGCCCAACGTCACGCCACTGGAGATCTGGTTCCAGGACATTGCGGACATCGGCGGCGACCCGTATCCGCCCGGCTATCTGAAGATGGACATCACCTATTGCCAGTATCTCGACGCCTTGCTTCTCACGAAAGGCACCTACGGCTGGCAGTACTTGTACACGGATATCTCGCTGCGTGGCGGTGATTTCCAGAGCAAGGTCAATTACCTTCGGGGAATGTTGGAAGCCTTTCCCGAAATATTCCCGGAGCACGACTACACACCGCTGCGTGAACGTCTGGAGGCCCGGCTGTGACCCGCTACGCGGATATACCGAAGCCCATCCGCTCCGGGATCGTCATCGTCGATCCCGAGCGCGGAACCCCGCAGCGCATCATCGTGCTGCAGTTCAATCCCGACACCCTCGAGCGCTCACTCTCACCTCAAGCCGCGGGAGGCGGTGGTGGTGACAGCGGTGGGGGTGGGAGTGGAGGGGATCGTAACGAGGCGTTGCGGCTCAAGGGGCCCGCGCAGGAGACGTGGAAGTTCACCGCCGAGATCGACGCGACCGATCAGTTCGAGGTCGCATCGCCCGACGGGATCCACCCCCAACTGGCGATGCTCGAAATGCTGGTGCAGCCCACCACCGCCCAGCTCCGCGAAGCCACGCGCCTCAGCAAGAAGGGCACGATCGAGATCAGCCCGATCGAGATGCCGCTGACCCTCTTCACCTGGGGAAGCAAGCGCGTCATGCCGGTCCGGCTCACCGAGCTCTCGATCAACGAGTCGGCCTTCGACGTGAACCTCAACCCGATCAGAGCGTCGCTCAGCGTCGGGATGAAGGTGCTGACGGTCAGCGATCTGCCCGTCGGCCACCGCGGGGCCGAGCTGTATCTCGCGCATCTCGCGCAGAAGGAGCGGCTGGCCGGGGCCGGGGCCGCCGGGCGGCTCGGGTCCCTGGGGCTCACAGGCGCCGACATCGGAATGGGGAGGGCGTAACAGACCATGATCGAGCCGTACGAGAACGCGCTGGACGCGATTCCCGGGTCGCATCCGTATCCGCGGACAAGCCGGTACCACGATGCCGAGATCGGGGTGCACCGGTCGGCCGACGGGACCGAAGTCCGTTACACCAAGCGGCGGTTGCTGCCGCCGCTCGGCGACGGCCTCACCGACGAGGACACCGCTCCGCACATCGTCAACAGCGGTGAGCGCCCCGACCACCTCGCCCAGCGCTATTTCGGCGATCCGACCCAGTGGTGGCAGATCGCCGACGCCAACCCCGTGCTGGATCCGCACGAGTTGACCGACGAGCCGGGGCAGGAGATCGAGATTCCGCTGCCCGGCGGCTTCCCCGGCTCCGGTTCCGGAGCCGGAACCGGAACCGGAACCGGAACCGGAACCGGAGCGGGTCGATATGCCTGATCAGCCGATCGGGAGCGGCCCCGTACACCTCACCCTGCACATGGGCCCCAAACTCACCCGCCCCGTGCCCGCCGAAGTCACCGAGGCGCTCCTCTCCGCGCAGATCACCAGCACCGCCGGAGAGCGCAGCGGTTTCCAGCTGGCGTTCGATCTCACCAAGAAGGGGGCGATCATCCAACGGCTGCTGCCCGAGGGCTTCTTCGATCCGAAGACCCGCGTGATCGTCACCGCGGCGGTCAAGGGCACCCCGTTCGTGCTGCTCGACGGGCTGATCGTGCGCCAGGAGGTCGGGGCCAGCAACCAGCCCGGCCAGTCGACGCTCACCGTCACCGGTGAGGACCTGACGCTCCTCATGGACCTGGAGGAGCGGACCGACCGCTACCCGAACCTCGCACCCTCCCAGCGCGTCGCCCGCATCCTGCAGAAGTACGCGGACTACGGCATCGACCCGCTGATCATCCGCGAGCAGATCCCGCAACCGCCCCGGGAGCAGCTGCGGGTCGAGTACCAGACGGGTTCCGATCTGAGTTACGTCAACGAGCTCGCGAAGGCCAACGGCTACACCTTCTATCTCGACCCGGGCCCGCGCCCCGGCCGGTCGACCGCGTTCTGGGGCCCCCAGCAGCGGCTCGGCCAACGCCAGCACGCCCTCAACGTCAACATGGACGCCAACTCCACCGTCGACCAGCTGACGTTCGCCTACGACGGCACCGCCCGCGAGGAGCCGCAGGCCCGGGTGCAGAATCCGCGCACCCGCGACTCGACCCTGCTCCCCCAGCCCGACATCGGGCCGCTGCGCCCACCGCTCGCCCGCCGGGCCACCCCCGCCCTCAAGCGCAGGACGCTGACCGGCACCGCGAAGAAGGACGCCGGGCAGGCCCAGGCGGAGGCTCTCGCCCACGCCGCGACCTCCGCGGACGCGATCTCCGGCTCCGGGCAGCTCGATGTGAACCGGCACGGCTACATCCTCCGGCCGCGCGAGCTGGTCGGCGTGCGGGGCGCCGGGGTGACGTACGACGGCGACTACTACGTCACCAGCGTCACCCACAACCTCCGGCCCGGCTCGTACCAGCAGAACTTCACCATCTCCCGCGAGGGCCTGATCGCCCGCAGCGACACCGTCCGCCCATAGACCCATAGACCCGCAGACCCGCAGACCCGCAGACCCGCAGACCCGCAGACCCGCAGACCCGCAGACCCGCAGACCCGCAGACCCGCAGACCCGCAGACAAGTGGACCCCAAGACCCCAGACCCGTAGCCCCCATGACCTCAGGAAGACCCAGGAGCACTCCGTATGGCCGCTGCACCCAACAACCGCTTCCTCGGCAAGTTCCGGGGCCGGGTGGTGGACAACAACGATCCGCTGGGGATCGGCCGGCTCACCGTCGCGGTCCCGGACGTGCTGGGCGACACCCCATCCACCTGGGCGATGCCCTGCTTCACCTTCACCGGGCCGCAGGCCGGCCAGTACGTCATCCCGTCCGTCGGCGCCGGCGTATGGGTGGAGTTCGAGCAGGGCGATCCGAGCTATCCGGTCTGGACCGGCTGCTGGTACGGCGACAGGTCGGAGCTGCCGGCGGACGCGCTGAAGGACCCAGCGCCGCACCACCCCGTCGTGATCGAGACCCCCAGGCATCACCAGTTCGTGATGTCCGACGTGCCGGGCGGCACAGGGATTCTGCTCAAGGCGCCGGGCGGCGCGTACGTACGCATCGACGAGACCGGAGTGCACATCAACAGCGGGCACGGGGCCTCGATCTCACTCGTCGGCGACCAGGTCGACATCAACGAGGGCCGGCTGACCGTGCCCAAGAAGCGATAGCGAAAGAACGGGGAGAGAGTCTTGTCCGGGAACTCGGGGAATCTCGTGGGCGGCAGTGCCGTGATCAGCTGTCCGCACGGCGGACGGGCCAGTGCCGCCTCCGCCCAGACCGGTGTACGTCTCGACGGGCTGCCGGTGCCCACCGGCGCCGATGCCTTCACGGTCAGCGGCTGCCCGCACACCGTCGACCGCGTGCCGCATCCATGCACCACCATCCGCTGGAGCCCGGGCCCGGACAGCGTGCTGGTCGACGGAGCGCCCGTGCTCCTGGACACCACCCACGCACTGTGCTTCACGGCCGCTCTGGTGCCACAGGGCCGGCCGCTCGTCTCCTCCGTACCGCAAGGGGTGCACTGCCGATGACGACGACGAGGACGACGATGAGGGCGAAGAAGGTACGTTCCGACATTGCCTTTCCGTTCCGGACCGACCGGCGGGGGCGCACCGCACATGCGTCGTACAGCGAGCATGTGCGGGATCTGATCGAGCAGTTGCTGTTCACCAGCCCCGGCGAGCGCGTGATGCGCCCCGACTTCGGATGCGGCCTGCTCGACCTGGTCTTCACACCGAACAGCCCGGAACTGGCCTCCGCACTGGAGCTGTCCGTGCACGCCTCGCTGCAGCGCTGGCTGGGCGAGTTGATCGAAGTGGAGGACCTGGACGTAGTGAGCGAGGAGAACGTCGTGCGGGTGCATCTGCGTTACGTGGTGCGCTCCACCGCCGACCGGCGCGACGACGTGTTCGAGGGGAGGGGCGCCGCATGAGCGGCCGGAACAACGACCTGGCCTGTCGTACGGACGGCAGGCGCGGCAAGGTGCGGGCGGCCCGGCTGGGCGGGGTGGACGCCGTCGAGGTGAGCGACGACGGGCTGACCCTGACCGTGACCTTCATCGGCAAGGCACCGCACGGCCTGTGCCCGGATAACGTCCGCATCGACGGCGGGCGCCGGATCACCGGCATCGAGGCCGTCGAAGTGGCGGTGGAGCGCGAGGAGGACCCCGAGCTCGACGACCGGCTGTACGTCACCGTCGACCGGTCCGGGGACTCTCCCCCAGCTACCGCTGGGGGTGCCCCCACCCGCTACCGTCTCTCCCTCGTCGACACCGACCCGTACGGGCGCCCCGGCACCGAGCCCTTCCCGGGCTTCGACCAGCGCTACTTCTGGGCGGACTTCTCCTTCCTGCCGGACTGCCCGACGCCCTTCGACTGCGCCGACGGGCAACCGGACCTCCCGGAGACCTTCCGGCCCGCCCCCGTCATCGACTACACGGCGCGGGACTACGACACCCTGCGCCGGCTCGTCCTGGACCGGATGGCCCTCACCACCCCGGACTGGGTCGAACGGCACGCCCCCGACCTGGGGGTGACGCTGGTCGAGATGCTCGCGTACACGGCGGACCGGATCAGCTATCAACAGGATGCGGTCGCGACGGAGGCGTATCTGGACACGGCGCGCCGCCGGGTGTCCGTGCGCCGACACGTCCGGCTCATCGACTATCCGATGCACGACGGCTGCAACGCCCGCGCGTTCGTCGTCCTCGAGACGGTCGAGCCGCTCACCCTGCTGCCCGGCACGTACCGCTTCGCCGCCGTCGACGTGCGGACGCTCGGTGTCCGTGACCGGCCCGACGTCGGCACCGTCATCGACGACCGGGACCTGGCCGTGCTGGACGAGCGCGGCTCGGTGGAGCTCTTCGAACCGGTTACCGGCGGGCCCCTGTGCCTGCGGCCCGCGCACAACGCCATCCACCTGTGGACCTGGGGCGACGAGGTGTGCTCGCTGCCCAGGGGCGCCACCTCCGCGACGCTGCGCGACGAGTGGGCCGACGAGGACTGCGCGGCGCGGACGCTGGATCTGCGGCCCGGCGATCTGCTGGTGTTCGAGGAGGTCCTGGGCCCGCGCTCCGGGGCGCCCGGCGACGCCGACCCCTCGCACCGGCAGGCGGTGCGCCTCACCTCCGTCACCCCGGCCGTGGACCGGCTGGCCGAGCAGCCGGTGCTGGAGATCACCTGGTCCCCGGAGGACGCGCTCACCTTCCCCGTATGCCTGTCCACCGTCGGTGGCAGGGACTGCGCGCCGGTCGAGGACGTGAGCGTGGCGCGCGGCAATGTCGCGCTGGTGGACCACGGCTGTTCGCTGACCTTCTGCGAGGGGACGCCCGAGTCCGTCACCGTGCCGCCCGTGCCCCCGGTCCTCGGGTCCTGCGCACCGGCCGACCTCGGCTGCCGGGACCGCGCCGAGGGGAACGAGCCGGCACAGCTCATCAACTCCCTTCTGGACCGGACACGTTGCGGGAACGCGCTGACGCCCGACGCCGTACGGGAGCTGTTCACGGTGGTGGGCGAGGACGCGACCGCGCGGGCCGGGATCGGCATCGAACTCGCCGGGCAGCGGCATGGGCGCCTCCCCGCCGAAGGCGGGCGAGGAGGGAGGGTCGTGCCCGGCACCGCCCACGCCCAGGCCGAGGCGCTCGAGACGCTGCTGGCCCAGGGCCTCTACCCGGGCATCGCCGCGCGCTTCCGGCCCGTGCTCCGGCACTCACCCGTCGTCCAGGCCGTGCCCTTCCCGGAACCGGGCCATGTCGCGGCCGCTCAGGCGGCGCGGCTGGCCGGCATTCCGGCCCGGGTGCGGCAGCGGCTGGTGGAGCTGTGGCGCACGGCCCGCGACTGCGACGGCCTCTCGGAGGACGAAATCGCCGAGCTGACCGTGCTGTTCGGGCTGCGCCTGCTGGAGCGTCTCGAACTGCGCAGGCACCCGGTCCGCGCGCTGCGCGAACTGCTGCACCGCAGCGACAGGCTGCTCGGCACGAAGCTGCGGCGCCTGGAGGTTCTGACGGCCCGTGCCCGCGCGGGCGCGGTGCTCGACGGCCGTATCGCCTGGGAGATCGCGCACAGTTGGGGTCCGGGGTACGCGGCCGGGCTGCACCCGGAGGAACCGGTGCTGTACGGGCCGGCCGCCGCGCTCGTACAGGATCCGCGGGCCGCGCTGCCTGCCGTACGTCTGACGGACGGCGAGGACCCGGAGAGCGTCTGGGAGCCGCGGCGGGACCTGCTGGACAGCGGGCCCCGGGACCGGCACTTCGTCGGCGAGCTGGAGGACGACGGTCGGCTGGCGCTGCGCTTCGGCGACGGCCGGCACGGCGCGAAGCCGCCGCCCGGCGCGAGGCTGGAGATCCACTACCGGACCGGCGGAGGCAAGGCCGGGAACGTCGGGGCCGAGGCCATCAACCATCTGGTGCTGTGCCGCGACCCGGACGAGACCGATGCGGCGGAGCCGCTGCCGGTGGCCGGGGTGCGCAATCCACTGCCCGCCGTCGGCGGCACCGAGCCCGAGCCCCTCGAGCAGGTCCGCCAGCTCGCCCCGCTCGGTCTCAAGCGCACCCGGCTGCGGGCCGTCACCGCCGCGGACTACGCGGAGCTGGCATCGGGGCTCCCCGGTGTGCAGCGCGCGGCGGCCGAGATCCGCTGGACCGGCAGCGTACAGGAGGCGCACGTCGCCATCGACGCGTACGGGACCGTTGATCCGTCGGCAGAGCTGCTCGACGCGGTCGCGCACGCGCTCGAGCGTTACCGCCGCATCGGCCACGATGTGGTGGTCGGGCCCGCGCGGCCCGTACCGCTCGACATCGAGCTCGAGGTGTGCGCCGCGCCCGGGCATCAGCACGGGCAGATCCTGGCCGAGCTGTACCGGGTGCTGGGCAGCCGTGCGCTGCCCGGCGGGCGGCTCGGCTTCTTCCACCCCGACGCGCTGAGTTTCGGGGAACCGGTGCGGCTGAGCCGCCTGGTGGCGGTGGCGGCCGCGGTGCCCGGGGTGCAGAGCGCGCGGGTCACCCGGCTGCGCCGGCAGTTCCACGAGGGTTCCCTGGACAACACGGCACTGGAGGCAGGTGTGCTGCGGCTCGGCCCGCTGGAGATCGCTGTTTGCGACAACGACCCGGAGCGGCCGGAGAACGGTCTGCTCTCACTGGAGCTCGGGGGTGGACGATGAGCGGCACCTGCGGATGCGGCTGCGGCGGGCATGACGAGCGCCACGGCCCGGACGCCCTCTACAACCCGCCGGGACGTACGGCACTGGACTACCGCGTCGGCGAGTACGGCTCCTTCCTGGCCGCCATGCTCGACCGGCTCGCCTCGCCCGCCTACCCGGCGCTGCGCGGGCTGACCGTACGCACCCCGGACGACCCGGCCATCGGGCTGCTGGACGCCTGGTCGGTCCTCGGCGATCTGCTGACGTTCCACTCCGAGCGGATCGCCGACGAGGGCTATCTGCGCACCGCGAACGAGCACCGCTCCCTGGCCCTGCTGGGGCGGCTGGTCGGACACCGGCCACGCCCCGGTGTCTCCGCCGACACCCTCCTCGCGTACACCCTGGACCGCGACCCGCGCTCCGCCGAGAACACCCCGGTGCGGATCCCGCGCGGCTCGCGCAGCCACAGCGTGCCGGCCGCGTCCGAGGAGGACTCGCAGACCTTCGAGACCAGCGAGGATCTCACCGCGCGCTGGGACTGGAACGAGCTGAAGGTGCGGCGCCGCCGGCCGATGCTGCTCACCCCGGACGATCTGCGGACGCGGTCCGAGCTGTACGTGGCCGGGACCGCCAACTCCCTGCACACCGGGGACCAGTTGCTCTTCGTCTTCAGCGGGGAGCGGGAGGCGGCGACCGGACAGCGGCTGCTGCTGCCCGTGTCGCGGGTCCGGATCGACCGGGACGACGATGTGACGGCCATCGGGCTGCCGCAGTCCGCGCCGGCCTCTCTCAAGGAGCTGGTGGACGAGCTCCGCCAGTGGATCACGGAGCCGGACGGCGACCCCGACGAGCAGCCGGACGAGGAGAGGCCCACCCCGGAGAGCCCGAATCCCCGTCCCGTCAGCAAGCTCATCGACGCCTTCGACGACCAGGTGCTCGCGCCGCTGCGGGCGGACCTGCCCGGCATCAAGACGTCGGCGCAGTTCGCGCGGCGGCTGGAGGAGCCGCACGACCGGCTCGCCGAGGCACAGGTGATCGCCGCTCCGTACGAGGAAGTCGCGGCCTGGTTCGAGCAGTTGGAGGCCGTGGTCCGGGAGCTGGCGGAGCGGGCGGCCGAACTGGAGCCGGTACGGCCCGAGCCGCTCGAGCCCACCGGGGCGCGAGCCGCGTCCGAAGGTTCGCCCGCCGTACGGGCGCTGGGCGCCGTGCTCCCCGCACTGCGTACCCGCGTGCTGCGGCCCCCGTCCGGGGCCCGCGGCAGGCCGAACGCCCCGGAGCGCCTCTTCGCGCCGGACTCCGACCTCGGCGCCCAGCTGCTGTCCGCGCTCGACCCGAGGCTGGCCGGCGGGCTGTACGAGGCGTGGCGGCAGGCCGGTCCGACCTCGCCGTCCGCCCTGCACGAGGTGCTGGCGATGCGGGTGACGGCCGCGCCCTTCGGATCGACCGCACCGCTCAAGCCGGTGCAGGACGAACGCGGCCGCGTCATCCGTCAGTCCGACTGGCCGCTCACCGGTGCCACGCTGACCAGCATGCGGGTCGTCTACGACACGGCGGGCAAGGTGCCCGTCAAGGCGGAGTTCCTGCACACGGAGGTCGGCAACTCGGTGCAGCGCACCGAGAATCTGCCCTCGGACGAGCTCTTCGACTTCGGCCCCGGCCGGATCCAGCTGTCCACCCGCGACGGCCAGGAGCACGAGCTGAGCTGGCTGGGCAGGCGGGCCGCCGGAGCGCCGGAAGCCGGCGTCACCGCACGGCTGCTGCCGGGGCTGCCGGAGCGGAGCCTGTTCGTGTCCCGGCCCGCCGAGGACGGCCGGGTCCATGTCGCCGTCCACAACGGCGAGACCCTGGAGTGGCAGCTCTCCCCCGGTGAGCAGCGGCAAGCCACCCACGGCGATTACGAAGTGACGGTCCGCTACGCGTCCGCCGGCGAACCGGCCTCCGTGGAGGTCGGTATCGCCACCCCGCCGGAGCCCGCGCACCGCAACGTCCTTCCGCTCGACACGGTGTACGACGGGATCACCGTCGGCAGCTGGGTCGCCGTCGAGCGCCCCCGCAAGGGGGCCCCGGAGGGGATCCCGGGCGACAGGAAACTCGCCCTGGTCACCACTCGGGTCACCGCCGTGCGCACCGCTTCGTACACCAATTACGGCATCACCGGCCGGGGCACCGTGCTGACCCTGGCCGACCCCTGGCTGGACGAGCACGACGTGCTCCTCTCCCACATCCGGGACACCACGGTCCACGCGCGCGGCGAGGCGCTGCGCCTGGCCGACGAGCCGCTGGGCGAGGACGTCCACGGCAACGAGGTCGAACTCGCCGAGCTCTACGACGGGTTGCGGCCCGGTCGGCTGCTCATTGTGTCCGGGGAGCGCACCGACGTCCCCGGCACGGCCGGGGTGCGCGGCACCGAGCCCGCGGTGATCGCCGCCGTCGAGCAGACCCTCGATCCGGATCTGCCCGGCGACCACATCCACACCAGGCTCACGCTCACCGCCGATCTCGCCTACCGCTACCGGCGCGAGACCGTCCGGATCCAGTGCAATGTCGTGCCCGCCACGCACGGCGAGAGCCGCGACGAGCCGATCGGCAGCGGCGACGCCGACCGGACCCACCAGACCTTCGTGCTCTGGCAGTCCCCGCTCACCTGGCTCCCCGCCGACAATCCGCTGGGCGCCACCCCCACCCTCCAGGTGCGGGTCGACGGACTGCACTGGCACCGGGTCGACAGCCTCGCCGGGCGCGGACCGCGGGAGCGGGTCTACGTCCTGGGGTCGGCCGGTGACGGGCGGACGACGGTGACCTTCGGCGACGGGGTCCACGGCGCACGGCTGCCCACCGGGCACGAGAACGTACGGGCCCGCTACCGGTTCGGCACCGGCAGCGCGGCCAATGTCCGGGCCCATCGGATCACCCAGGCCATCACCCGGCCGCTGGGCGTCACCGCGGTCACCAACCCGCAGCCCGCGACCGGCGGCGCCGACCCCGAGGGACCGGGCCTGATCCGCCATGAGGGGTCCGGGGGGCTCTCCCCGGAGAGGCGCCGGATCCCCCTCGCGGTCTCCGCGCTCGACCGCCTCGTATCCGTCCCGGACTACGAGGACTTCACCCGCTCGCGGGCGGGCATCGGCCGGGCTTCCGCCCGCGAACTCTTCGACGGGCGGAGGCAGAAGCTGCATCTGACGGTCGCCGGAGTGGACGACATCCCGGTCGACCGGGACTCCGGGATGCTGGATGCCCTGCGCTCCTCGCTCGCCGAGTACGGGGACGCGCGGCTGCCGGTCCAGGTGGACGTACGGGAGCTGGTGCTGCTCCTGCTGGTGGCGAAGGTGAAGGTGGCGCCCGACCACTCCTGGGAACTCGTCGAGCCCCGGGTCCGGCAGGCGCTGCTGCGCGAACTCGGCTATCCGGGGCGGGAGCTGGGACAGCCTGCCCTGCTCTCCGAGGTGCTGGCCACCGCGCACTCCGTGCCCGGCGTGGACCATGTGGACGTGGACGCCTTCACCGGTGTCCCCGCCTCCGTCACCCCGGACGGGCTGACGCGGCTGGCCGGGCAGCTCACCGAGCCGCGGACCGTGGTGCCCGCCCGGCTCGCCGAGTACGCCGAGGAGATCCACCGGGTCACCGCCGAGGGCGGCGAAACGCTCACCGGCATCGCCGCGCGGCACAGCATCTCGCCGGCCGAACTGCTGCGCCTCAACCCCGACATCACCGATACGCGGCGGCTGCGCAAGGGCCGTTCGGTGTTCGTCTTCCGGGGCGTCAGGCCGGCCCAGCTCGCGCTGTTCTCGCCGCACGTCGCCGACACGATGATTCTGACGGAGGTCGCCCCATGAGCGACGCACCCGCGGCCGCCGGGCCGCAGCCGACCACGACGGCCGCACCTCCGCGCGGCGGGACGACGGAAAGGGACGCAGCATGAGCAGGGAGCCGGACGGGCTCACGGAGCTCCTCCCGCAGTGGCACCGGCTTCGGGACGCCGAGAACGGTGAGCCCCTGCGTGCGCTGCTCGCGGTCATCGCCGAGCAAGTGGATCTCGTACGCAGCGGTGTCGAACAGCAATACGACGACTGGTTCGTGGAGACCGCCGCCGAATGGGTACTGCCCTACCTCGGCGACCTGGTGGGCCACCGCCCGCTGCCGGGCTACGAACGGGTCCTGGCCACCGGGCTCAAAGACGGCGGGCGGCCTGACACCTCACGGCGGCGGCTCGCCGAGGCGCTGGCGCCGCGCCGGGACGTCGCCGCCACCGTCGCCAACCGGCAGCGCAAGGGCACCCTCGCGCTGCTGGAGGAGCTGTCGGAGTCGGTCGCCGGATGGCCCGCGCGGGCCGTGGAGCTCTCCCGGCTCCTCTCCCACCAACAGCCGGTCAAGCTGTACGGAGCGGGGAGCGGGGCAGCCACCGCGCGGCGCCTGGAGCGCGGCCGGCTCGCGGATGTCAGGGACGGCGCCGCGCTCGATCTGGCCGGCGGTCCCTTCGGGACGGTGGCCCGGTCGGTGAACGTGCGTCGGGCGAACTCCCCGCGCACACCGGGCGGTTACACGCCCGCCGGGGTCGGCCTGTTCGTCTGGCGGCTGAAGCCGTACCCGGTGACCCGCGCGCCCGCGTACTGCATCGACCGGGCCCGCAACCTCTACACCTTCTCGATCCTCGGCAACGACACCCCGCTGGTGACCAAGCCGGAGCCGGAGCCGTCCGCGGCGCACATCGCCACCCTCGACAACGTCCCGGCGTACATCCGCCGCCGACAGCTCGCCGACCGGCTCGCCGACTACTACGGGCCGGGCAAGAGCTTCACGATCTGGCGGGACGGCCAGGACGAGCCGGTTCCGCCGTCGGACCTCGTCGTGGCGGATCTGACGGACTGGCGGTACCGCCCCAAACGGGGACAGGTGGCCGTCGACCCGGCACTCGGCCGGATCGCCTTCGGCTCGAGGTCCGCGCCGCGCCAGGGCGTATGGGTCGACTACCACTACGCGTTCAGCGACGACACCGGTGGCGGCGAGTACCAGCGGGAGCGCGACACCCCTCCGGCCGCGGAGATCTACCGGGTGGGGCCGGGCGAGACGTTCCAGCGGATCATGGACGCGTACGCGGCCTGGCAGAACGACCGGCGGGCCGGCCGCCGCGGCCCCGACGGCATCATCGAGATCACGCACAGCGGCGCCTACCAGGAGCAGCTGGACTTCGACCTGGACCCCGGCGACCGGCTGGAGCTGCGCGCGAGCGAGGGCACGCGGCCGGTGATCCGGCTGCTCGACTGGTACAGCAACCGCCCGGACGCGCTCAACATCCGCGCGCAGCACGAGGAGGGTGAGGATCCTCGTATCGTGCTGGACGGGCTGCTGATCGCCGGGCGCGGGCTCAATGTCACCGGTCCTGTCGGCTCCGTCGTGCTGCGCCACTGCACGCTCGTACCGGGCTGGTCCCTCGAGTCGCACTGCGATCCGCACTCGCCCGAGGAGCCGAGCCTCGTCCTGGACCGCACCACCGCGTGCGTGCAGATCGAGCGGAGCATCCTCGGCACCATCGAGGTGATCGGCGACGAGGTGCACACCGACCCGCTGCACCTGTACATCTCCGACAGCATCCTGGACGCCACCGGGCACGACCGCGAGGCGCTGTCCGCCCCGGACTGCCGCCATGCGCACGCCGTGCTGCACGCCCACCGCACCACAGTGATCGGCGAAGTCCACACCCATGCGGTGGAGATCGCCGAGAACAGTGTCTTCACGGGGCGGCTGCACGTGGCCCGGCGCGGTGTCGGGTGCGTGCGGTTCAGCTATGTGGCGCCCGGCTCCCGGACACCGCGGCGGCACCGCTGCCAACCCGACCTGGTGGGCCCGGACGACGCACAGCGCGTCCGGCCGGTGTTCGCGAGTGTGCGGTACGGGACGCCCGCCTACGGGCAGTTGGCCGCGGGCTGCGCGCCGGAGACCGGGCGGGCCGCGGAGGACGGCGCCGAGCCGGGCGCCTTCCACGACCTGTACCAGCCGCAGCGCGAGGACAGCCTGCGGGCCCGGCTCGCCGAGTACGCACCGGCCGGCACGGACGCCGGAATCGTCCTCGTCACCTGATGCGCTCCTGACCCGCTTTGCCGATTGACGAACCTTTCGAGGGGGACCCCTTCCCATGCACGCAGATCTCTCCCGCAGCACCTTCCGCCCGGACCGGCACTATTCGGCGGTGCTCGCGCAGCAGGGCCGCGTACAGCTCGACGCCGACGCCAACGAGCAGACGGCGATCCAGCTCCACCAGGCCCGTACGATCGCCGCCGATCTGATCGGCCGGCACGGCGGCCCGGCCGGCGCCACCGGCTTCAAAATCACCTACCTGGGCGGCAACCGCGAGCTGGACGACCTGTCCATCGGCGGCGGCCGCTACTACGTCGACGGCATCCTGTGCGACGCGACCCGTCCGGTGCCAGGCACCCCGGTCGACGACGGCCACGCCGCCGGCGAGGACGGCGAGGGGGCCGGCGAGCGGCCCGCTCCGCCCACCGCCTGGAGCTACTGGGACCAGCCCGACGCCTTCCGGGACCCGGAGCGGCAGGCGGACCGGCTGCCCACCCAATTCCCGTACCTGGCCTATCTGAAGGTGTGGGAGCGGACGGTCACCGCGGCCGAGGACCCGGCGCTGCGCGAGGTGGCGCTCGGCTCGGCGATGCCGGACACGGCGGCCCGTACGAAGGTGGTCTGGCAGGTGCTGCCGCTGGAGGGCTCGGAGCTGGATCTGGAGGAGGGGAGCGGCAAGGACGCGGTCCGTGCGGCGTTCGCCGAGTGGGCGGAGAAGGCCGGGGCACCGACGTCCCGGCTGGCGGCGCGCAGCGAGCGGCCGGAGCACGCGGACGAGGACCCGTGCCTGGTCAAGCCGGATGCCCGCTACCGGGGGCCGGAGAACCAGCTGTACCGGGTGGAGATCCACGAGGGCGGCGCGGCCAAGGCCGCGACGTTCAAGTGGTCACGGGAGAACGGCTCCGTCACCTTCCCGGTCGACGCAACGGACGGCACCTGGGTGGAGTTGGCCTCGCTCGGCAGTGACGACAAGCTCGATCTGAACGTCGGCGACCGGGTCGAGTTCGTGGACACCGCGTACACCAGCCGCGGCGAGCCGCTACCGCTGCTGCGGGTGGAGGAGGTCGACCTGCCGGGGCGCCGGGTGCGGCTGTCCGGCGAGCCGGAGCCGGGTGTTGGCCGGCGGCCGGAGCTCCGTCCGTTCCTGCGGCGCTGGGACCAGCCGGAGGGGGCTCGGCAGGCGAAGCACGGTGCCGCGCGGCTCAAGCACGGCGCGGTCCCGGTCGAGGAGGGCCGCTGGCTGCCGCTGGAGGACGGCGTCGAGGTGTACTTCGAGGCCGGCGGCACGTACCGGTCCGGCGACCACTGGCTCATTCCGGCCCGTACGGCCACGGGCGGCGTCGAATGGCCGGCGGACCCGGCGCGCAGGCCGCTGCTCCAGGCCCCGGCCGGCATTCAGGTGCACTACGCGCCGCTGGCGTGGGTGCTCGGCGAGGGATCGGAATCGGATCTGCGTCTCGCCTTCGCGCCCGCGGCCACCGCGATCCCGGCGGCGGACGAGGAAGCGCTGAGGGCGGAGGCGGCAGCGGAGGCCGAGACGGAGGCCGAGGCCGCTGCCTGGACCGAGGCCGGGGCGGAGAACGGGGACCGGCAAGAGGAGAGCTGACGGGCGGACGACGAAACTTCCAGTAAGGAGCACATCACCATGGCTGCACCGTTGAGCGCTTCGCGCCTTGTGAAGGCGCTGCGCGACGAAGGCGTGGTTGTCCACGAGTACCGCAACTGGCGGTCGCACAACCGCAATCACAAGGGCCCGTGGGGCCCGGTGAACGGTGTGATGATCCATCACACCGTGACCAAGGGGACCAGCAGCTCCGTGGAGCTCTGCTACGAGGGCCACGCGAGCCTGCCCGGCCCGCTCTGCCACGGCGTCATAGACAAGAAGGGCGAGGTCCACCTGGTCGGCAACGGCAGGGCCAACCACGCCGGTCTCGGTGACGGCGACGTGCTGAGCGCGGTCATCGACGAGCGCGCTCTGCCGCATGACAACGAGGCCGACACAGACGGGAACCGGCACTTCTACGGCTTCGAGTGCATCAACCTCGGCGACGGAAAGGACCCGTGGCCGGAGGCCCAGAAGGAGGCGGTCGAGAAGGTCTCGGCCGCCATCTGCCGGGCACACGGCTGGGGACACCGGTCGGTGATCGGGCACAAGGAGTGGCAGCCCGGCAAGGTGGACCCCCGAGGCTTCACGATGGACGCCATGCGCGACCGCATCAAGAAGCGGCTGGCCGGCAAGGCACCGGACAGTGACGGACCGAGCCACCCCGACCCGCCGAAGCCCTCGTACGAGAAGTTCCCCGGCGTCGGCTTCTTCCAGGCGGGGCGCCGCAGCCCGATCATCACGGCCATGGGCAAGCGCCTGGTGGCCGAGGGCTGCGGGCGCTACGAGGAGGGCCCGGGGCCGGAGTGGACGGACGCGGACCGTGCGTCGTACGCGGCCTGGCAGCGCAAGCTCGGCTTCTCGGGCCAGGACGCCGACGGTGCCCCGGGGAAGGTCAGCTGGGACAAGCTGCGGGTGCCCAACTCCTGACGCGCGGCCTCGCGATGCACGGCCTCGCGATGCACAGCCGCGTCACGCACGGCCGGGCGGCCCTCACCTCACGAAGGGCCGCCCGGCGGTCACGGCCTCCGCACCCCTAGGATCTAGGGGGCCGAGCCCGCGGTCCAGTGCTGGTCGTTGTTGCCGTCGACCGGGCGCAGATCGAGCGAGCTGCCCGGATCGTCGTCGCTCGGCGTCATGGCGAAGTCCAGCTCAATCGCCGGCCGTATCGCGCCGGCCTGGTCGATGACGAAGCGCAGATTCTGGCCGTTTTCGCCGTCGGCCGAGGAAATGACCCAGATCCCGACCCCGCGATCGGTGTCCCCCCGGGAATCGAGACAGAAGTCCGAGTCGGCGTAGCTGCGCAGGAGATTGTCGGAATCCAGCCGCCAATACTGCGTCGAGGACCCGTTGCACTCCGCCATGACGACATCCGTGCGCTTCTCCAGCACCCCGTCCTCGATGTCGAGGCACAGCCCCGAATCGGTGTTGATCACCTGGGTGTAGGTGTCACCCGGGATCGCGGCGGGAGGGACCTGGATGCCCTTCGACGGGGCGGGGGTGGGCGCTGGGACGGGATCCGCGGTCGGTGCGGTGGGCGTCGGAGAGGGACGGGGACGCTTCGACGGCTCGGTGGCGGTGGGCGGGGCGGCCGGAGCCGATCCGGAGACGGTGGCGGTGACCGTGGCGGCGGGTGGCGGGGGCGGCTCGGCGCTGTTGCCTGCCGGGTCGGGGTCGCCGGACGTGAACGCCAGCAGGGCTGTGACGGCCGCGACGAGCGCCACCGCCGTCACCGCGACCAGCGCGGTGGGCGGCGAGGAACGCACACCCCGTCGGTGCCGCGGCGGATCATCGGGCGGCGGACCGGCCGGAGAGCCGGTCACGGCGCCCGGCGGGGCGGTGGACTCGAGCGGGTCCACGGCTGCCGGCCGTTCCGCAGAGACCGGCCGTTCCGCGGACGCCGGCATCAGGGAGGGGAGGACGCGGGCCGGCCCGGCGGTGACGTAGGCGGCCCCACCCCATCCGAGCAGGCCGTCGGCCAGTACGGTCCGGGGGTTGACCTCCATCGCGGTCAGCTCCGCGAGCACCGAGGCGCAGCGCGGGCACTCGGCCAGGTGCTGGTCCAGGTCGCCGCTGCGCCGCATGTCCCCCGGACGCACCGCGGCCTCCATGATGCGGCGGAATCCCTGGCACTTCTTGTCGCCGGTGCTCTGCAGATACGTCCGCAGACAGCCTTCCCGCAGCGCGTTCTGCGCCTTGGCCTTCAGATCGGACAGCTCGGCCACGGCACACGGCTCCAGGCCCAGGAAGGTGGCCACCTCGGCGTCCGGCTCCTGGTCCACCACGGCGTACCAGAGGATGCCCTGCCAGCGCTCCGGCAGCCGGTAGAAGCCGCCGAGCATGACGGAGCGCTCCTCCAGCCGCCGGCGCCGCGGTTCGGGCCGTTGGTCCTCCGCGCTGTGATCGAAGTCGTCGAGCCAGGTGGCGAATTCGGGTTCCAGGCGGCCGCGCAGGCTGCCCGCGGCCCGGGTTTCGGCGGCCTGCTGAACAAGCATCAGCAGATGATGCCGCCAGGTTCCCCGTGGGTCGATGCCGCGGCGTACGTCCGGCCAGGCCAGGGCGAAGGCCTGCGCGGCGAGTTGGTTCCCGGCGGTCTGGTGGCTGCTGCACAGGCGGGCGTAGGACAGGACGGCGGGCAGATGGCGCCGGCGGATCTCCTGCATCGCCGGATCGGCGGACGGGGGGCCGGCGCAGATCCGCTCGGTCAGTTGCGCGTCGGTCAGTTCGGCGTACTTCGATGGCTCGGGCGCAGGGTTCTGATCGTTCTGATGGAGCTCAGACACCCTCGCGACTCCTCGTTCATACCGTCCAGTCGGACTGCCGCCCCCGGGTAACTGCCGGGAACACGGGGCCCATAGTGATGGAGAAGTACCAGTAGGAAAAGGGGTTTCCCACGGTAAGCACGGGATGAACCGTACTGATGATCAGTCGGGGCCGACCCTGATAAATCCCCACAGGAGCCGCCTGGTTCGGCCCGTTTCGGACCGCAATTGTTCACTCCCGCGAGCTGTGAATCGAATGGCGAAGCACCGCGCCTGCGCGTCGGGATCGGGGGCGGTGGCCAAGTCCCGCCGCGGCTCCTGCGCGTGATCCGTCTCGCAGAGGTGTTGTTCCGCTGTCCACGACCCGCGGATGAGTGATCATCTATAAGCGAGCGAGGAGGCCGCGATGTCCCGTGAACGTATGGCCGTCATGATCGAGCTTCAGGCGGCAGCCTGCGCGGACCTCGGTTCGCCTCTCTGCGCGGCCCTGCTGGAGCGGGTCGCGCAGGATATCCGCGCCTCGGGCCCCTGCGCGGAGGCGCTCGCCGGGTACGAGGACGCCCCCGAGTCCGACGCCATCGCCCTGCGGCTGCTGGGCGGAGTGCACGCCCTCGCACTGACCGGCCGGGCCCCCGACCTGGCCGCCCACTACCCCAGCACGGGCGGCACCTTCGATCCGGACCGGCCGGATGCCGGCTGGCCCGCCTTCCGGGCCGCTGTCGCCCACGAGACGGCATGGGTACGCGACTGGATGACCCGGCCGCCGCAGACCAACGAGGTGGGCCGGGCCAACCTCCTGATCGCCGGGCTGCTGAGGGCCGTGCAGCACGTCCCGCTGCCCGTCAGGCTCTTCGAACTGGGCGCCAGCGCTGGGCTCAATCTGCGGGCCGACCGGTTCCGCTGCACCTCGGAGGGGTTCGCCTGGGGCACCACGGACTCGGAGGTAGTCCTGTCGGAGGCCTGGCGCGGCGCCCCGCCCGGGTGGCTGGCGCAATCCGCCGCCGAACACCCCACCTTGACGATCACTGAGCGGCGGGGCTGCGACCCGGCCCCCATCGACCCGCTCTCGCCCGGAGGCGCGCTGGCCCTGCGGGCGTACATCTGGCCGGACCAGCCGGACCGCGCGGCACGGCTCGACGGCGCTCTGCGCTTGGCGGCACGGGTTCCGGCCGAGGTCGACGCCGTCGGCGCCGCCGACTTCCTCGAGGGCATCCGGCTGGAGCCCGGCACGCTCACCGTGGTCTGGCACTCGATCATGCGGCAGTACGTCCCGGACGCCGAATGGGCCCGGGTCGAGCGGGAGTTGGATCGGCTCGCCGCGGCGAGCAGCGCCGAGGCGGGCTTCGCCCATATCTCGTTCGAACCGCACAGAGTCGGCCGGGAACACCGCTTCCAGCTGACCGTCCGGCTCGGTACGGCGGCCGGAACGGTCCTCGCCGAAGCGCTACCGCACGGCCTCCCAGCCCACCCGGTCGCCCCGTGACATCGGGTCAGGGGGCCGTTTCACCGGCCTCGAGGACAGCCTCGACGTCGACCGCGACGTCGACCATGTCGCTGACGACCACTCCGCCCCGGTCGACCACGTCGTTCCAACTCACTCCGAAGTCATGGCGATTGATGCGCGTCACAGCGGCGAAACCGGCGCGTCGCCTGGGACCGATGTCCCGACCGTCCTCCCACCAGGGGGTATCCCACTGGCCCAAATAGGTGACGTCGAAGGTCACGGAACGCGTTACGCCACGCACGGTGAGATCTCCGGTGATCTCGAACTCGGTCGCGCTCACCTGATGAATGCCCGACCCGTCGAACGTCCACGTCGGGTGGTGCTCCACGTCGAAGAAATCGGCACTGCGCAGATGGGCGTCGCGCTCAGGCTGACCCGTGTACACCTGCGTCGCGTCGACCGTCGCCCTCACGCGGGCCTTCTCCGGCTCGTCGGGATCGACCTCCAGCAAGCCGTGCACGTTCTTGAACTGCCCGCGAACGTAGGCGACCATCATGTGCCTGGCGCGGAACTCCGCGCCGGTATGGCCGGGCTCGAAGAACCATTTGGTCCTAGCCATGACAGCTCCCCTGGCACCATTGCCCCTTCAGCCAGGGTAGGACCACGGCGGGCCCCGCGGTCGCCCTCACCGGCCGGCCGTCCTGCCGCCCCTGCGGAGCCGGGCACCCATGAAAAGCATGGCGACGAGGAAGACGATCACACCGATGACCAGCAGGTAGAGCAGGCCCTTCGCGAGCGCACCGATGAGCCCGAGTACGACAGCCGCGACGACCAGCAGCAGGAACAGGAACATGTCACCCTCCTAGGGCATCTCCGAATCCTCAGGGGCGGGCCAGTCGCCGCTCACCTCCGGCGCCCGGCTCGTAGCTCAGGTCGTAGTGCGCGAAGACGGCCGCTTCGTCCCCGGCCGGCAGCACGTCGTCGGTGCCGATCGACGGCGCGTCCCTCACCTGGTGCTTCGGATAAACGATCTTCAAGTATCCCGGGCCCACGGTGGCGCCGGTGAGGGGGACGAAGACCAGACGGCGCCGGGTCGGCAGGCCCACCGTGACGGTCGCGAAGGCGGGCTGGTCGGTGGCGGTGTCCACATAGATCGCCTCGAGCGCGCCGATCCTGTGGCCACCGACGTCGACCACGTCGTGGTTGCGCCACTCCCGGATGTCGCCGGCCTCGAACACCGCTGTCCTCCAGCTGTCTGCTCTCCCCATCGTCCACCGGCACTCGCGAGGCAGCCAGTCCACTCCGCGCGGTCAGGGCCGCACGCCGAATGCGTTCGGGGCCGGGTCGCGCGTATGCCGTGCGTGCTGAAGGGCGGAGCCCCGCGCCTGGTCACGGGCCGGGCGGACGGCCGGAAAACAGAAAAACCCCAGCTCAACTGGGGTTTTTACTGGTGTCCGAGGGGGGACTTGAACCCCCACGCCCGATAAAGGGCACTAGCACCTCAAGCTAGCGCGTCTGCCATTCCGCCACCCGGACGAGGTGAGCCGCGGTCTCCCGCGGCGACAGGAACAACGATACCAGGGGTTTGAACCGTCGCTCACGTGCATATCCCGAGGTCCGGGCGCACCTCAGGGGCGGCCCTCCGGAGCGGCGTTCGACGGGGATCGCCGAAGCGAGGGCCGATGAGGCCGCAGAGCGGCACATAAGGTGCGGAGGGTGACACAGACTGTGAGCAGGGGCCGGACGCGACGGCGTCCGCGGCCCGTTTCGCCGCTGCGCGAGCGGCTGCGCGACTCGTTCTGGTTCGCTCCGGTGCTGGGACTGCTCGGCGCCATCGTCTTCTCGGGGCTGACGACGGCCGCCGACAAGATGCTGGTGGAGCTGCTGCGGGACGCGGGCGAGTCGGACGCGATCGACAATCTCCTCAAGATCTCCGACGACGCCAAGCGCCTGCTGAACACGGTCGGTTCCTCGATGCTGACCTTCATCGGCGTCGTCTTCAGCATCTCGCTGGTCGCGCTGCAGATGGCGGCCAGCCAGTTCACCCCTCGGGTGCTGCGGCTCTACGTACGCAGCCGGATCACCAAGGCGACCTTCGCGGTCTTCCTGGCGACCTTCACCTTCGCGCTGCTGGCGCAGCTGGGCTACGAGACCGACACCGACCCGGCAACCGTGACCTCGGTGCCGGTCGTCTCGGGCGCGGTGGGCATCGTGCTGGTGATGATCAGCCTGCTGCTGTTCATCGCGTATGTGCACTCCACCCTGCGGCTCATGCGGGTGACCCAGGTGATCGACCGGGTGGCCCGCGAGTCCCTCGCCGTCCTCGGCGGGCACGCGCTGCTCGCGGTGTCGGAGGAGCGGGCCGTACTGCCGCCGGTCACCGGGGAGATCGTCTACTCGGGCCCGGCCGGGGTGCTGCGCGGCATCAACGTCGGCCGGCTCACCCGGCTCGCCCGCCGGTACGACGCGGTGCTGCGCCTGGAGCCGCGGATCGGGGACTTCATCGTGACCGGCACCCCGGTGTGCACCGTGCACGGCGGAACGTTCCCGGCGGACCGCCGGCGGCTGCGGTCCGCCTTCCAGGTGGGGGTGGAGCGCACCTTCCACCAGGACCTCGGCTTCGGGCTGCGGCAGCTCTCGGACATCGCGCTGCGTGCCCTCTCCCCCGCCCTCAACGACCCGACGACCGCGGTGCAGGCGCTGGACCGTATCCACCAGCTGCTGGCCGCGCTGGTGGCCCGGCCGCTGGGCGAGGTGCACCACCGGGACCGGAGCGGGACGCTGCGGCTCGTACAGCAGCTGCCCCGCTGGCCGGATCTGCTGGATCTGGCGCTGGTGGAGATCCGGGGCTGCGGGTCGGCGGCGCCCCAGGTGACGCGGCGGATGTTCGCGTTGCTGGACGATCTGCTGCTGTCCGCGCCGGAGGAGCGCCGGGCGTCGCTGCTGCGGCACCGGGCGCTCCTCGTGCAGAGCGTGGCGCGTGCTCAGCCGGACCCCGCCGACCGGGAGTTCTCGGTCCACCCCGACCGGCAGGGCATCGGCTGAGGCCTGCCGCGAGGATCTGCCGGGCAGTTCCTGGCCAGCCGGTCTGGTCCCGTCCCGTCCTGTCCGGTGCTATCCGGGCATGAGGTGGTAGTCGGGGAAGTTGCCGGGCGGCCGCTCGCCCGCCGGGCCCTGGGTGACGGCGCGTACGAGCAGCTCGCCGCCGACGAAGGCACCGCGCCAGGACGCGCCGAATCCGCCGAAGAGCTCGTCCCGGTCACCACGGGAGCGCGGCTTGCCCAGGCCGACCTTGAAGGCCCGGATCTCGGGGGCGAGACGCTGCGCGGTCTCCTCGTTGTCGCAGGAGAGCGTCGCGACGAGCGCGCCGTTGCTGGCGTTCATGGCGGCCAGCAGCTCGGCCTCGGTGTCGACCAGGACGATGGTGTCGACCGGGCCGAACGGCTCGGCGTGGTGCAGCGGCGAGCTGGGCGGCGGGTTCAGGAGCGTGACCGGCGGAAGGTACGCGGAGGTGTCCTGGCCGGGCAGGAAAAGGCCCTCGGCCAGACTGCCCCGGTGCAGGGGTACGGCGCCGCGACTGATCGCCTCGGCGACCTGGTCGCCCAGCTCCTTGGCCTTGGCATGGTTGATCAGCGGTCCGAAGTCCAGTTCGGGCAGCGGGTCGTCGGGCGAGGCGACCACGAGCGGGTGCCCCACGCGTACGGACCGTGCGGCCGGGAGGTACGCCGCCAGGAACTCGTCGAAGAGCGAGCGCTGCACGACGAACCGCGGATAGGCGGTACAGCGCTGCTTGCCGTAGTCGAAGAGCTTGGGGATACGGGCGGACAGGGTGTCCCAGTCGCTGTACTCCCACACGCCCCAGCAGTTGAGGCCTTCCTGCTCCAGGATGTGGCGCTTGCCGAGGTCGGCGACATCGCTGGCGACCCGGCCGCCGGTGTCCCGGCCGCCGACGAAGGACACACAGCCGATCTCCGGGGAGCGCACCAGGGCTTCGGACAGCTCGCTGCCGCTGCCGCTGACCAGCGTGACGGGGACGCCCTCGCGGTGGATGAGCGCGCAAGCGAGGGTGAGGCAGGCGACGCCGCCGTCGGTGGGAGTCTTGGCGATGACCGCGTCCCCGGCGAGTGCCTGGACCAGCATGGCGTGGACGAGCACGCTCATCGGGTAGTTCCAGCTGGCGATGTTGCTGACCGGGCCGTCGAGCGGTGTGCGGCCCTCGAGCATGGGCTCGATGCCGTCGACGTACCAGCGGACCCCGTCGATGGCGCGGTCCACATCGGCCTGGGCGAGCCGCCAGGGCTTGCCGATCTCCCAGACGAGGAGCAGGGCGAGCAGTTCGCGGTGCTCGGTGAGGGCGTCCAGGGCGGCGGCGACACGGGCGCGGCGCTCGGGGAGGGGTACGTGCCGCCAGGCCCGGTGCTGGTCGAGGGCGGCGCGTACGGCCCGCTGGGCGGTGTCCGCGTCGAGCCTGGGAGGTCCGGCGATCGGGCTTCCGTCGACGGGAGTGATCGCGGGCAGCGGGTGGCCGTCGGACCGCCAGGCGCCGTCCCACAGGTTGAGCACGCGGTCTTCCCGGAACGCTTCGGGTGCGACGGCGAGGCAGCGCTGCCAGGCATCGGACCAGGTGGTTCCGGGCTTGAGGGCGAGGGTGGATGCCATCTTGTCTTCTCCGCTCTCGTTGCACAGACGGGAGGGGTGGCGCTCGTTTGAGTCTAGTAGACGTTAGTGATCGGGAATCGATCGCGGTACGTAGCTCGAGTCAACTATGAGTGACGTCACGTCGGGTGGCTATCCGGTCCAGGACGGAGTGCGGCCGTTTCGGCCGGTGTCGCGCCGACGCCGATACGGCCGCCTCGAGGGCGGTCGTAGGTACGCTCGCTGCGACACGGAGGTCGAGCAGGCCTCGGCGTATCCCTTCCGGCGCGGCGTCGTCGCATACCCGTACACCACCGGGAAGCTTCGCCCACCGCGCCGGTTCTCCCCTCGAAGGGGGTGGGTGTCTTCCGTGGTTCAGGCCCGGCGCTGCGCGCCTGCAGGCCACACCACATCAACAGGGAGGCCTGCGTCCCGGGCGGCCAGGACGACGTCAGCGGTGCCGCCACCCTTGCCGCTCGGGGGCTCCCCGTTCCATACCGCGACGACCCGGTCAGCGCGCCCGATCAGCTGCTGGTTGGCGGCCTCGTACGCCTCACGGTTCGCGGTCTCGTACGGCATGACGAGGACTTCGTCCGCAGCCTCCACCAGCCGGTCGAACGTCGGGGCGTGGTCCGGCTTCACCCTCGCCCGCCGGTAGTCGCGTGACGGCAACACCACTACCAGGCGGCCGCCGGCCTCCAGCAGCGCCTCGGCAAAGAGCGAGTCGGAGCCCCGGGCGATGCACGACAGGCCGACCAACTCGCTATCCCCGTGCTCGATGAGAACGTCGCGCAACGCGGCCCGGACAAGCTGCACACTATCGTCGGTCAGATCCATGTGCCCGGTCGCCGCAATCGTCGTCACGCTGCCCTCCCTATCAACTGGCCAACACGTCGCGGATCCTATCGCGGGCCTCCCGGACCACCCGGGATGCACCGTTGCCGGTCGTGGACCGGGATGCCCTCGGTGATGACCACGGCGAGGCCGATCCCGGCATCGGCGGCCTCGGTGACGGCGGATTCGGCGCACCCCCTGCCTGGCCCTTGCGGTCCGGGCAGGGAGCCTTTGTCGTGTCCGGTCAGACCATGGGTCGGCCGAGCGGCACCTGCGCGTACGGCTGCCACTCGTACATGAGGTTGTCTCGGTGTAGCACGATCAGTTCGGCCGATGTGATCCGCGCGGTGGCCGGCGGGATGTCCACGCGCGCAAGGGCTACAGCGACGGGGTCGGTTGGCCCGTCGCCGGAGCTGTACGCCACGGATACGTGCGGGGTGAAGCCCTCGGCGCGCTCCGGTACTTCCGTGAGCACTTCGCCGATGGCCGCGCGGATCGCGTCGCGTACGGCTCGGACAGGATCGTCGGGACGGACACGCAGGAGGATTGCCTCAGGGTCGACGACCGCCGGCCCGATCTCGATGTCGAAGGCTGGCAGCACGGCGAGCCGGGCCGTAGCCGCGTCCACGATGGCCTGGACAGTCTTGTCATCGACGTCGTCGACGAAGTTGATGCCCTGCATCGTCAGATGCAGCCATTGGTCGGGGATGAGCGTCAGGCCCGGGACGTCCTGGAGCCCGTCCCGGTAGGCGCCTGCCAGGCGGTGGACGTCGGGCTGCTCTTCGAAGGTGATGTGCCATGTGTAGAAGCGGCGGCCGACGCTCCAACCGGGCCGCCACCACCAGTGGTTCCGCATGGTCTCGTGGTGAAGGGTCATGGCCAAAAGCCAATCAGCCCGGGCCCTCTCCTGACGAGAGCACGAAGTTGTTCCGCGGGGCCGAGTCCGTGCACCACGCTTCGATCTCGCCCTGCAAGGCGACGGCCGGCGCACCGTCAGCGGTCCTTGAACGAGCCATCGCAGCAGCGAGTTCCTGCATGCGCCGTGTCACCGTATCGAGGCGGTGGTCGGGCGCGAGCGCGAGGACGGGGCGGAGGGCCTCGGCAGCGCCATCGGGGGAACGGAGCTCCATGTGGGCGCATGCCTGAGCGATGTGCATCTGGGCGGTCGTGCCGTAGGAGTGGAACGGTTGCGTCGTAATTGCCTCTTCGGCTTCGCGGATGGCGCTGGCTGGGTCGCCGACGCGGAGCTGGACGGCCGTGGCGTAGTTGGCACGTCGGTACTCCGGGCAGGAGAACAGGGCGCCGATGTCGTCCGTGCCTGCAAGATTGTCGCGTGCTTCGCTGGCGCGGATGAGTGCGGTGCGAGCCTCGTTCGCGGCGCCAAGCTGCGACCAGGCGTCGGCCTCCTGGCAGGCCAGGAGGATCCCGACGGTGCCGGTCGGGTGGTACATGGCGCCGCGGCGGGCGTGGTTGATGGCGTCGCGGAGTCGGCCGTCCCAGAACGCCACTTTGGAGCGGGTGGAGAGGACCCAGGCACGGAGCTCGACGTGCCCGGCGAGTTCCGCGCAGAGCCATGCTGTGCGGCCTTGGGTGTCGGCATCGCGCAACTGGCCGAGGTCGCTGGACATCCAGGCGAGGAGGCCGCAGAGGTAGCCGGCTGCGACGTAGAGGTCCGCGGACTGGCGCGGGTGCTGCCGGCCTTCGAGGAGGGCGAAGGTGCGGTCGCGCAGTTTGCGCGTGCGAACGAAGAGCGGCGCTGGATCGTCGGTGAGGTAGTCCACGGCCAAGGCTCGAGCCTCGGCCATCAGCTGCTCGAGGGCGATGTCTCCGACGTTGGACGCCTCGGCCCACGCTGCCCATGCGGCGGATTCGTCGGCGGCGACGCGGATGAGGTCAGCCCCGACCGGTTCGGTCTGGGTGGGAGCGGCGGCCGGTTGGGACTGGTAGGCCGCCGGGGCGGGTGCGGTGTGCCGGAGGAGCCTGCGATCCGAGTCAGGGAGAGCCCTGCGATCCTCGAGGTCCAGGAGCTGCTCGATGGGGCAGCCGTAGGTCTCGGCAAGCACACCCAGGACGGCGAGCGTCGGACGGCGACCAGACGGGCCGGGCCACTTCTCCCACTTGCCGACGAGGGAGGCGTCGGCTGCGACGGCCTCCCCCGGGTGGTGCGCCGTCACGCCGTCCATCCGGTCGGCCGCCTCTTGGAGGGTCCAGCCGTAGGCGTGCCGCCATGCCTCCCGGGGGCGCATGCGGAAGCGTGCGCGCATCTCGGTGGCGATCTCGGCGGTGGTGCAGTCGGCAGCCAGCATCTCGGCGCGCAGCTGGTCTCGTTCGGCCTTGGATCCAGTCTTCAGGCGTGGAGTCATGGCGTTCCCCGTCACGCGTCGTCGTGGACTCACGGTAGCTGCGGGGGCACCCCACGGACGGGGATACCGCCAGAAACAGCGGTGACACCCTGTCCAACGATGTGACCAAGTTTCCGTATCGCCACAGGTCAGGCGGCTTAGCCATGTCCGGTCTTCCTGGACATCCCTGCCCGTGACGGGTGCTCGGAGAGTTGGAACCGTAGTGGGCATCAACAACACCACGACCGGGGGCACCTGATGGCCACCAGCACTGCGAACCTCAGCATCTCTGCGGCGGCCAGACGTTTGGCCGGCAGCGAGGACCAAGCGAGGCAGGTTGAGGCGGAGTGGTGGGAGCGCGGGATCGCGCTCCTTCCGGTCGGCCCTGCATGGGACGCCGTGAAGCTGCCGGACTCCCTCGTACGCCGAGTCGCGGCGGGCGACCATCCGGAGCCGGTGCGCGCGGTGCTGGCCGAGTTCGGTGTCACCGGGCCGGTGTTCCTCGAACGCGACACGTACTACGTTCTCGTGCCGCCCGGAACCGCGGCACGGTGGGACGCCGGTGCGGAGTGCATCACGACGACCGAGAGCAAGTCCCACTACATGGGCATCCCCTCGCCCGCTCAGGATGACGCAACGTGGTCGCACTGGGTGATCCGCCCAGATGCTGATGCGCTGTGCTCCCCCGCGGCGGTACGAGCCCTCATCCAGGCCCATGCCGAGCTGGGCACTGTCGAGGAGGCGGCGGACCAGTGACGGTTCGATCGATCATCAAGGCGGCGGAGTGGGCCCTCGCGCCGGAGACCGCCGAGGGCGCGCCGGCCGTCCCGCTGTACGAGGCCGAATGCACCACGTGCGGGGACCAGTCCCGCGTCGCTGAAGGCGACCAACTGGCCCCGGAACTGTGGGCCATGAAACACACCGGCCTGAACACGACGCACCGCACGTACCGGGCCGTGATCACGTCGTTCTGGCGAGTATCCCCGGCGCCCGGAAACCCGCTCCACCGCGGGGAGACAGGACGATGAACGACCCGCGCTGGTGCCGCTGGCACAAAGGAATCGGACCCGACACCGCCCTCGTCGGCGTCATCGAGACGGGCAGCGGACCGGGCGGCATGCTCTACGCCTGCTCCCGATGCCGGAAGCGGCACGGCCTCACGCCGTTGGTCGACCATCCGGCGGACAGTGACGGTTCCCCCTCCGACTATCCCCGCGTCCGAACCTGAGACCGGGCCGCCGGCGGCCCCCCATGGATGCCCGCCCCGGTCGCACGGTCCCACCAGATCGGCCGGGGCGGGTCAGCAAGAGCACGACGGCGCGGGGACGGTCCCCGTGCCGGCACGTGGCGAAGGGAAACACCGATGGACCAGCGTCCGGAGTTCGAGTTCCACATGTCCAGCTCGTGCAAGTACGACAACAACAACAAGTTGTGTGTCGAGGTGGCCACCAACGTCCCGGGGACGGTAGCGGTCCGCAACTCCACAACGGGGGCGGCCGTCGAGTTCACGTCCGAAGAGTGGAACGACTTCCTCAGCGGCGCCAAGCTGGGAGAGTTCGACCTCTCGGCGTAGGAGACCAGCATGCAGAAGTGCCCCCGCTGCGGCAGACAGGCGGAACAGGATCCAGAGCATGCCCGGGTGATGAGGTGCCTGTCCTGCTGGCATGCGTGGGCACTCCCGCAGGAGCGCCCCTGTGACGGCGTCATGGGTCGGTACGCGCCAGGCCTGCGCCAGCTGGATGAGTACCGGCATCTGAACCGCTGATCACGCGCACAGGCGGCCCCGGTTGTCCGCTCCCCCCGTGGCGGATGGCCGGGGCTTTGCACCGAGAGTGTCACACGGCCCACCCCGCAGCCGGTCAGCCGCGAGGCGATCTGAGCGGCTGAAAGCCGGTGCCGGCCCGCAGATACGGGCCCGGCACCGGCGTTTTCGCGGTTCCGCCCGGCGGTCAGCAGCCGCCCTGGTTTCGCAGTGACAGCAGATACTCGGCGGAGCGGCGGGCGAAGCGGAAGGAGTCGCCCGGGTTGTCGTGCTCGGCGATCCAGTGGTGGTTGTGGCGGCTCGACAGCCTCTCCACACCGCCGATGAAGCTCTGGTAGTCGATGTCGCCGTCCCCGACATCGGTCATGCGGTAGCCATCGGTGCTCGACGGGTCGTGCTCGCCGTCCTTCACATGGAACAGCGGGTAGCGGTGCGGGGCCATGAGGACGTAGTCGATCGGGTCGAACGGTGCGGGGGTGCCGTCGGGCCGCTTGCTGAAGCGGAACTGCGCGCAGAACGCCCAGTAGATGTCCATCTCCAGATACACCAGGTCGGGGTCGGTCTCGGCCAGCAGCACGTCGTACAGCCGCACATCGGGCCGGTCGGTCGCGAAGGAGAACTCCTCCGCGTGGTTGTGCTGGTAGAACTTCATGCCGCGGGTGCGGGCGGCGGCGCCATAGGTGTTGAACTCCTCGGCCGCCCGTTTCCAGGCGTCCACGGTGCTGCCGTAGCGGAAGGGTCCGCTGGCGGTGCCGATGTGTTTCAGGCCGAGCGTCTGGGCGTCGTCGAGTACCCGTTCGAGGTTGGTCGCGAAGGTGTACGCCCCGGGGTCGTCGGAGTAGTAGCCGACGTGGCTGCCGACCGCCTTCAGACCGTTGTCGCGCACCAGGCGCTTCAGCTGGGGCAGGGTGATGGCGCCCGCCGAGCCCTGGGTGTATCCGGCGAACTCCACCTCGGAGTAGCCGGCGCGGCGCAGCTCTTCGAAGACGGGGGCGAATCCGATGGTGCCCACCTTGTCGCGCAGGCTGTAGAGCTGGATGCCGAGGCTTCCCGGGGGCAGCAGCGGGCCTCCGCGACGGGCAGCCGGGCGCGCGGTGGTCGCCGATTCCGCCGTACGGGCTGTACCGGCCGCGGCGGCGGAGGAGGCGGTGGCCGCACCGAGCAGGGCGGCGGCGGTGGTGCCCGTGGCGACGCCGAGGAATCTGCGGCGGCGCAGTGTTCGGGCGAGTTCGTCGTTGGAGGTCACGGTTACGGCTCCTGTCGTGGGGACGGGCGGGGCGAGGGGCGGGGGCTGTGGCTCCGGTGGCTGTGCTGGCAGTGGCAGTTGCCGGGCTGTGGCTGCGGTGGCGGTGGCAGTTGCCGGGCTGTGGCTGCGGTGGCGGTGGCAGTTGCCGGGCTGCGGTGGCGGTGGCAGTGGCAGTTGCCGGGCTATTGCTGTGGTGGCAGTGGCAGTTCCGGGCTGTGGCTGTCGCGGGCGGTCCAGCCGTCAGTGCAGTCCCGCGAGACCGAGGAGGAGCGCCTTCACGTCGGTGGCCGCCACGGGGCCGTCGACGGCGTCCCGCCGTGAGCAGATGACGAGCGGGCCGTCCTCCTTGCAGCCCGGGAGGCGGCCGTGGCTGCCGCGCACCGGGGTGGGGTCGAGCGGGACGACCGCCATGCGGTAGCGCATACCGAGCTTCTTGCGGACGAGCGCGGTGGCGGCCCGTACCCGGACGTAGGGGTCGCCGGGGTCGAGGAACAGCTCGGCGGGGTCGTAGCCGGGCTTGCGGTGGATCTCGACGAGCTGCGCGAAGTCGGGAGCCCGGGCGTCGTCGAGCCAGTAGTAGTACGTGAACCAGGCGTCAGGCTCGGCGACTGCCACCAGTTCGCCGGACCGGGGGTGGTCGAGACCGTGGGCCTTCTTCCCCTCGTCGTCCAGCAGTTCGGCGACACCGGGGACCTCCTGGAGGGCCGCGCGGGCGGCGTCGAGGTCCTCGGGACGCCGTACGTAGACATGGGCCAGCTGGTGGTCTGCGACGGCGAAGGCCCGGGAGGCGCCCGGGTCGAGGTACTCCATGCCGGCCTGGGCGTGGACCTCCAGGAGGCCGGCGCGGCGCAGCGCCCGGTTGATGTCGACGGGCCGGGTGACGCGGCTGACGCCGTACTCGGAGAGCGCGACGACCGTGATCCCGGCGGCGCGGGCGTCGTCGAGGAGGGGGGCGAGGACGGTGTCGAGTGCGGTGGCGGCAGCGTACGAGCGCGGGTCGTCCGGGCCGTGGCGCTGAAGGTCGTAGTCCAGGTGGGGGAGATAGCAGAGGGTGAGGTCGGTGGGGCGGGTGCGGAGGATGTGGCGGGTCGCGTCGGCGATCCACTGCGAGGAGACGAGATCGGCGCCGGGTCCCCAGAAGTGGAAGAGGGGGAAGGTGCCGAAGGTCTCCGTGAGTTCGTCGTGAAGGTCGGCCGGGCGGGTGTAGCAGTCGGGCTCCTTGCGGCCGTCGGCGTAGTAGACGGGGCGCGGGGTCACGGTGATGTCGGTGTCGGCGCCCATCGCGTACCACCAACAGATGTTGGCGACGGTGTAGCCGGGGTGGGCACGGCGGGCGGCGTCCCACAGCTTGTCGCCGCCGACCAGGCCGTTGTGCTGCCGCCAGAGGAACACCTCACCCTGCTCGCGGAAGTACCAGCCGTTGCCGACGATGCCGTGCTCGGCGGGGGTGGTTCCGGTGAGGAAGGTGGCCTGGGCGGTGCAGGTGACGGCGGGCAGTACGGTCTCGAGCGGTGCGCAGGAGCCGGCGTCGGCCAGGTCGCTCAGGTTCGGCATGTGGTCGAGGAGGCGCTGGGTGAGCCCGACCACGTCGAGGACGAGCAGTCGACGGGGTGCGGTCATGGCAGCTCCTTGAGGCCGAGGTCGGTCAGCAGGTCGCGGGCGAGGCCGAGTTCGGCGGCGATGCCCTCGGCGAGCCGGCCTCGGTTGCGGGGGCGCAGCGCGGGCGGCAGGGCCTGCCAGGTGTAGGTCTCGACTTCGAGGTGGTGGGTGAGGGGGGCCGGCCCTCCGACGAGGCGGGCGAGGGTGTCGCGGAGTACGGGGAGGGTGGAGGTGAGCGGCGGGGCGAGGGGTGCGTGCAGCGGTACGTGCAGATGGACTCGCCAGGGCGCGGCGGTGGGCAGGTCGCCGCCTGCCAGGGCCTCGTCGAGGTCGTCGGTGCCGCGGATTCCCTCGGGGGTGCGGGTTCGGGTCTGGTGCAGGAAGCGGGGTTCGACGAAGGCGGCGAGTGCCTCCCGTACGGCCGGGTCCCGCAGGTTCTCGGCGTGCAGGGCCGCGGAGAGCTGGGCCTTGACGACGGGTACGCCGGCGGCGGTGAGGCCGTCGATCGCGGTGTGCGGGTCCTCGAACTGCGTGGCGAGATGGCAGGTGTCGAGGCAGACGCCGACGCGCTCGGGAGGCGGTGCTCCGGTGGCGGTGAGGGTCCGCACGGCGTCGGAGGTGGTCTCGACTGTGCAGCCGGGTTCGGGTTCGAGGCCGACGCGGATGGAGCGCCCGGTGAGTTCCTCGAGGGCGTCGAGCCGCTGGGCCAGGGTGCTGAGGGCGCGGCGGGCGGCCTGGGCCCCGGAGGCGTTGAAGGGGACGCGCCAGGCGATGGGGAGGGTGGAGATGGTGCCTTCGGTGACGTCGTCGGGGAGGAGCGCGGCCAGCAGGCGGGCGAGGTCGGTGGTGTGGTTCAGGCGGTCGGGCTCGGTCCAGTCGGGCCGGTAGACGCGGTACTTGACCTCCGCAGCGCCGAATCCTTCGTAGGGGAAGCCGTTGAGGGTGACGACTTCGAGGCCCCGGTCGTCGAGTTCGGCGCGCAGACCTCGCAGGGCGGCGGGGTCGGCGGTGAGGGCGCGGGCGGCGTCGCGGGCGAGCCAGAGGCCGATACCGAGCCGGTCGCGGCCGAGGCGGCGGCGGACCGGCTCGGCGTGGTCACGGAGCTGGCGGCGTACGCCGTCGAGGTCCTCGGCGGGGTGGACGTTGGTGCAGTAGGCGAGGTGGACGGTGGAGCCGTCGGGGTGGCGGAAGCGCACGGGTCACCGCCCCGCGGGTTCGGTCGCCGGGGACTCGGTGGTTGCGGAGTCGGTCGCAGGGGATCCGGTCGCAGCGGATCCGGTTGACGTCGACGGGGCTGCGGGGGCTGGGTGCTCGGCGAACGCCGGGGCGGACGCGGGGGCGGTCCCGGAGGCGGACGCAGAGGCGGACGCAGGGGCGGCCGCAGGGGCGGTCCCGGAGACGGTCCCGGAGGCGGACGCAGGGGCGGCCGCAGGGGCGGTCCCGGAGACGGTCCCGGAGGCGATCGCAGGGGCGGTAGCCGGGTGCGTCGCGGGCTGCGTCGCGGGGGCCGCCGGTGTCCCGCGGAGGATGGAGTTGCCCTCGTGCGTCGCCTCGTGCGCTTCGACATGCAGGTCCAGGCGTCCGCTGAGCCCGTAGAAGGCAACCGGGTTGCGCCACAGGACCTGGTCGACGTCGTCGTCGGTGAACCCCGCGGCGAGCATCGCCTCACCGACCCTGCGGGTCTTGAGGGGATCACTGCGCCCCCAGTCCGCGGCCGAGTTGACCAGCACCCGGTCCGTCCCGTGCTTGCGCAGGACGGCGACCATGCGATCCTCGTCCATCTTGGTGTCGGGGTAGATGGAGAAGCCGAGCCAGGCGCCGCTGTCGGAGGCTTCGTCCACGGTCGTCTCATTGAGGTGGTCGAGAAGGACCCGGTCCGGGGGAAGGCCGGATTCTCGTACGACGTCGATGGTGCGTCGCAGCCCCTCGGCCTTGTCGCGGTGCGGGGTGTGGACGAGCGCGGGCAGACCGTGGGCGGCGGCGAGTTGGAGCTGCGCGGCGAAGGCGGTGTCCTCGGCAGGGGTCATGGAGTCGTAGCCGATCTCGCCGACGGCCACGACGGAGTCCTTGACGAGGTAGCGGGGCAGCTCGTCGAGGACGGGGGCGCAGCGGGGGTCGTTGGCCTCCTTGGGGTTGAGGGCGAGCGTGCAGTGGTGGGCGATGCCGTGCTGGGCAGCACGGAAGGGTTCCCATCCGAGGAGTGCGTCGAAGTAGTCGAAGAAGCTGGCAGGCGAGGTGCGGGGCTGTCCGAGCCAGAAGGACGGCTCGACGACGGCCCGGACCCCGGCGGCGTACATGGCCTCGTAGTCGTCGGTGGTGCGGGAGGTCATATGGATATGGGGATCGAAGATGCGCATCAGGACTCCTCGGAGCCGGAGGGTGTGGTGAGGGCCAGGACGCGATGGAGATCGTCGGGTACGGGCCGGCCTGCGGCCGTGCGCTCGCGGGCGTAGTCGGTGAGCATCCGGGCGAGTTCGGCATCGTCGCGGGCCCGTCGGCCGAGCCCGCCGACTGCGGCGACCGGCACGCCGGTGAACAGGCACTTGAGGACGGCGTGCCGCCAGGCATGGGCGGGCAGGTACTGCGCCGCGTACGGGCCGACGGCAGCGGCGACGAGCCGGGTGTCATTGGCCCGCAGCGCGTCCTCGACGAGCGGCACGGCGTCCGCGCCGAGGCCCAGATACGGCAACGCGAGGAGCACGGCGCGCCGCTCGGCGGCGGTGCCGTGCGTGTAGAGACGGGTGACTGTCCCGGCGTCGGGGCGGGCGGCGTGCAGAAGGAGGACGCGGGCGGCGTCGACGGGGTCGCTGCCGCTGGTTCCTCCGGGTTCGGCCCCGGGTGCCCCGCCGACGGCTCCGCCGGACCCGGACACGGGTACCCCGCCGACGGCTCCGCCGGACCCGGTCACGGGTGCCCCGCCGACGGTTCCACCGGACCGGGCGGCTGGAGCCCCGACTCCGGTTTCCCCGGCCCCCGCCCGGCTTCGGCTTCCGGGGGTGGCCTCGGGTGCCTGTGCCGAGGCGTCGGCGTGGGCGTTCGGAAGGCGGCGGCAGTGGCGGCCTGCGGAGGCGAAGCGCAGTTCCCAGGCCGGCAACGGGAGTTGTCGGTCGTCCGGTACGGGATCCGAACCCGCTGCCGAAGGACGAGCGGCCTCGGCGAGAGCCTCATCCAGCCAGGCGAGGGCGTCCTCGTCGAGCTGAGACCGGATGTCGGAGTGCAGATCCGCCATGTGCTCGTCACCGGTCAGCATGAGCCGCCTCCAGCGGGTCCTGTGCCACCGCCGGGCGTGCCTGCGAGGGTCGTTGCCCTCATGCGCGGCGCGGAAGGGGGAGGCGGGGGTGCGGGGGTGGCCGTTGGGACGGCCGCATCGGAGACTTCGGCAACGGCCTTCTCCGCGTCGTGCAGGAACTGCAGGGATGTACGGGCGAGTTCGGGACCCGCATGCGAGTCGCGGGGCAGCTCCACCCCGACCAGCCCCTCGTACCCCGCCGCCCGCAGGGCAGCCAGCACCGGAGGAAAGTCGATCTCGCCCTCCCCGAAGCGGAGATGCTCGTGTGCGCCCCGCCGCATGTCCTCGATCTGCACATGCCGCAGCCAGGGCGCCGCGGCGCGTACGCAGTCCGCCGGCGACGCCGGTTCGAGGCACTGGCAGTGGCCGATGTCCAGGGTGAGGCCGAGGCCGTCCGGGTCGCCCAGGATCCTGCGCAGCCGGTGGAAACCTGCCAGGTCACCCAGCAGATGTCCGGGCTCCGGTTCGACGGCCAGCGGCACATCCGCCGCGCGGGCCGCATCCAGTACGGGCGTCAGTGCATCGGCGAGCCGTCGCCACGCGTCGTCCTCACACGCACCGGGCGGCGTGACGCCGCTGAAGCAGTGCACGGCGTACGCCCCGAGCTCGGCGGCGACCCGTACGGCCGTGAGCAGCAGCCGGGCACGGGCCGCTCTCGCGTCCGGGTCGGGGTCCAGGAGGGTGGGGTGGTGCTTGCGGCGCGGGTCGAGGACGTAGCGGGCACCGGTCTCGACGGCGACGCCCAGGCCGAGCCGGTCGAGACGTTGGGCGACATGCCGGGTACGGGCCGCGAGGTCCGGGGCCCTCGGGTCGAGGTGCATGTGGTCGAGCGTCAGTCCGACGCCGCCGTAGCCGAGGTCGGCGAGCAGGTCGAGGGCGTCGTCGAGCCGGAGGTCGGCGAGTCCGTTGGTGCCGTAACCGAAGCGCAGGTTCCGCACTGCCGGGTCCTGTTGCGTGGTCATGTCGGGCTGACCCTTCTGGACAGGCGCCGGGCGACGGGCAGCACTGCGAGCAGGGGCAGCGCGGTGTGCACGGCTCCCGCGCGGGCGGCAAGGGCGGCTTGCAGCGGGATCATGGCGCGGATTCCGCCGCCGACGGCCCGTTGCAGCAGCTGCGGCGAGGGGTTGAGGGCAGCGTGCGCGAAGGGCCGTGCGGCGGTGGCTCCATAGGACGCGGCGATCACCGTGACCGCGATCCGGGCCGCTCTCTGGGCCGGGCCGCTCGCGGGCGCAGGAGGGATGCCCGTCCCGTCGCGTGCGGCCGACCACGCGATCCCGGCCGTGGCCGCCAACGCCGCCAGCGGAGGTGCGGACGAGCCGCCTTGCACCTCGTGGCGGGAGACGACGGTGACCGCGAGCGTATGTGCTCCGAGCAGCAGGGCGGAGGGCAGCGCGGCCCGTACGGCGTCCTGCCCGCCCGCCGGTCGGGCCTCTGCGGCCATGGATATCGACCGGCCCGGTGACGGGGCCGTGGCCGTGGCCGTGGCGCCGAGGAGCAGGTCGAGGGCCCGGGCCGCTGCCATGACGGCCGGGCCCGCCGCGGTGTTCTTCAGGCGCAGGTCGTAGGCCCAGACCGACCCCGCGAGGGCGGTTGCCGTGGCGAGCGCCGGACGGCCCGCCGCCGCGGCCAAGGCCAGCCCGGCGGCCGTCAGCCCGCCTGCCGCCGCGAGGGCCGCGCCCGGCTTGATGCGCCCCGACGGCAGTGGCCGATGCGGGCGTTCGACGGTGTCGATGTCGCGGTCGGCCCAGTCGTTGAGCGCCATTCCCGCCTCGTACAGGCACAGCGAGGTGCCGGCGGCCAGCAGCGTTCCGCGGTGCGGGCGGCGTCCGGTGGCGGCGGCGCCCGCGAGCGCGTCACCCGGCACGGTGAACACCGCCGAGATTCGCAGCAGTTCGGCCCAGGCCGCGGCTTGCCCGGACCGCCGGTCCGCAGTGTCCCGCGGGCCCGGGGACCCGGCGCCGGTTTCCGGCCGGTCCGTTGGGCTCGCCGTTCCGTGCAACCCGGTGCCCGGGCCGTTTTCCACGACGCCGTTTTCCACGACGCCGTTTCCCGTGCCGGCCGACGGGGTTTCGACGGTGCTGCGGCGGACAGCTGCGGGCCGCGCCGCGCCCGTGAAGCGACGACTACCGGTGCCGTCGGCCCGCCCCAGCAGGCCGGCGAGCAGGGCCCGTACGCGGTGCAGACCAGTGGTTCCGTATCCGCGCTCCCGAGGGCCGTGCGCGCCCACGCGCTTCGCAGAACCGAGTGCGTCGCCGATGCTCAGGCCGGGCGTGTGAGCAGCGTTGACCGGGCGGCTGCCATTGACCCGGGCCCTGCCGGGCTCCGCGCCGGTCACGCGCGCTCCCGCAGCGCGTCGGCGAAGCCGAGGAGTGCGCGCCACTGGTCCGGCAGGGAGGACGACGAGCCGGGGTCCGGGTCCTTGAAGAAGAACCCGAGGTCGGGCAGCGGGCCCGCCCGTCCTGCCGTGTGGGCGGCGGCGGTGAGACGGGCGAGGTCGAGGACCAGGGGGGCGGCAAGTGCGGAGTCGCAGCCCTGCCAGATCGTCTGGAGGACCATGCGGGAGCCGAGGAAGCCGTCGAAGGCCACGTGGTCCCAGGCGGTCTTCCAGTCGCCGAGAGCCGGCACATTGTCGATGTGGAGGCCGCCGTCCGGGACTTCGCCGAGGGTGTCGGCGAGAACCCGCGCCTTCCCCTCGTTCTTGGCGGCCGCGGCTCCCGGGTCGGCGAGCGAGGCGCCGTCGCCGCCGCCGAGGAGATTGGTGCCGGACCAGGCCCGTACGTCCAGGGCCCGCTGGAGGAACATCGGCGCGAGCACCGAGCGCAGCAGGGTCTGACCGGTCTTGCCGTCGCGGCCCGCGTACGGCAGGCCGGAGACCGAGGCGGCTTCGCGCAGCCGCGGGTGGTGCAGTCCGGTCGACGGGGTGAAGTTGATGTACGGACAGCCCGCGCGCAGGGCCGCGGCCGCATAACGGGAACTGGGCGGCAGCCGGTCGTCATCCGGCTCGGGCGCGGCTTCCGTCGAGGCGACGTTGACCACGATGGCGCGGGCGAGGCCGTGTTCGCGTACGAAGTCGGTGAGGTCGGCGGTGTAGGCGGCGATCAGCTCTTCGTCGCTGCGGCCGTCCCCGGGGAGCGGGCCGCCGGGTCGTATCGCGGCGTCGGCCGCGGCCAGTTCGGCGTGTACGGCGCCCGGCAGCCGGGGCGGGAGCACCCCACCGGCGGCCAGGGCCTCGGCCCGCTTGGGCAACGGGCAGCTCGCGGTGTCGTGGCCACCGAAGACGAGGGAGGCGAGCGGAGGGAGCCCGCAGTCGGCGAAGGGCGGCATCTCGGTGACCATGCCGGTGGGGGCGCGCAGCCCGGCGGCAAGGGCAGCACACCCGGCGACGGCGGTGGTGGCCACGGAGCCGCGGGCACCGACGAGCCAGACCCCGGTACGGGGCCGGATCCCGGCGCGTTCGGTGACGGCCTCCCCGGCCGGACTTCCAGCGTGCGGAGGCGCGGCGGCACCGCTGGTGGGTACGGGGCGCTGATTCGGGCTGTCGGGACGGGTGGTCACAGGCTGCCTCCCGGTGGCTGAGTGGCGCGACGATGCGTGGTGCGGGTCGTACGGGACGGTGCGGCGGCTGCTGCGCGGTGCGGAGCACTGGCTGCTGCGCAGTGCGGTGCGGTACGGCGGCTGCTGCGCGGTGCGGCGCGGCTGCTGCTGCGCGGTGCGGTGCGGTGCGGTCGTGCCGTGCCGTGCCGTCGGCCGCTGCCGCCGGTCGTCGTCGCGCCGACGACCGACCGCACCGGCCCCCGGCCATACCTGAGACGCGCCGCGCAGCGGGACCTGCAGCGCGGCCGGCGGCGGGGAGGAGTCGGCGGTCTCCCCGCCCGCCGCCGGAGCCGTCGGCGGATCCCTTCGGACCCGCCGACGGCCGATCGGTGCGGCTGTCGGCTGCTGCCACATCGGTTCAGGACCGCTGCCCGCCGCCCTTGACCGGCAGTTCACCCACCAGCCATTCCTTGACCGGCGGCTCACCCACCAGCCGTTCCTTGACCGGCGGTTCACCCACCAGCCGTTCCTTGACCGGAAGTTCCTTGACCCGGATGTTGCGGAAAGACACTTCGTCGCCGTCACCGTGGTTCTGGATGCCGATGTGTCCCTGCCGCAGGCTGCGCGCCGGGTCGTGGTTGGTGAAGTCGTTGATCTTCACGCCGTTGAGCAGGACCCGCAGCCGCTCGCCCTCGACCCGGATCTCGTAGGTGTTCCACTCCCCCGGCGGGTTGAGCGCCCGGTCCCGCGCCGTGAGATCGGCGGACTGAAAGCCGTACACCGACCCCGTCGTCCTCTCGGGGACGTCCGTGGCGTCGATCTGGATCTCGTAGCCGTTGTTCACGGCCGACCACGGGTCGTCCGAGGCGGGGAAGCCCACGAAGACACCGGAGTTGTCGTCCCCGGCCATCCTCCAGTCCAGCTTCAGGGAGTACGACTTCATCTCCTGGGCCTCGTACCAGAGCATGCCGAGCCCGCCGGCCGAGGTCAGGGTGGCGTCGGCGAGGGTGAAGGAGCCGGGGCCCGCCTGCTTCCAGCCGTCCGTGCCGGTGCCGTCGAAGAGCGCGGTGTAGCCCTGTTCGGGACGGCAGTCGGCCTGCGCGGCGCCCGTCGCGTACCGGATCCCGCCCAGCAGATGGGCCCGGAAGGCGGGTTCGGCGTAGGACTCCCTGGTGTGGCCGCCACCGGTGTAGAAGGCACGGCCGCCCCGGTAGTTCTGGCACCACGAGATGGGGTGGTCCTCGCCCATGGAGCCGCCGGTGTACGAGGACTCGTCGAGCGTGGCGAGGATGTGCGCCCGCTCCCGCGGGTTGGAGCGGTAGTTGTACCACTCGTCCGTACGCTCCCAGCCGGTGCCGAGGTGCGCGGTTGCCGGATGTGCGCGGTCCTCGACCTCGACCGTGGCGGGCTGGATGTGCGGGTGGGACTGGAAGTACGCCCCGGCCAGGCCCCCGTAGAAGGGCCAGTCGTACTCGGTGTCGGCCGCCGCGTGCACTCCGACGTAGCCGCCGCCCCGCTCGATGTAGCCCTCGAAGGCGGTCTGCTGCGGGGCGTCGAGAACGTCCCCGGTGGTGGAGAGGAAGACGACCGCGTCGTAACGGGCGAGGTTCTTCGCCGTGAAGGCGCCCGCGTCCTCGGTCGCGTCGACGGTGAAGCCGCCCTGCGCTCCGAGGTCCTTGACGGCGGCTATGCCGTCGGGGATGGAGTCGTGGCGGAAGCCGGCGGTCTTGGAGAAGACCAGAATCCGACTCTCCTTCACGTCGTCGTGCGGGGCTGCGCTGCCCGGCAGGGCCATGGTGCCGAGCAGCAGGACTGCCGAGGCCGTGGCGGTGGCGATGCGTGCTGAGGCGTGCATGAAGGTGCTCCTTCCTCCGGTCGGGGCGGGCGGCGGTCCCCGAAGAGTCGGGACGCCGCCGCCCGCCCTGGTCGGGCCGATACCGGTCAGCCAGTAGTGCCAGTGGTCCCAGTGGACCCAGCCGTGCGAGCGGTCCCAGTGGACCCAGCCGTGCGAGCGGTCCCAGTCGTGCCGGCGGTCCCAGTGCCGAAGGTGAAGTCGTCCACGTCGTAGAGCGCTCCGGTGCCCGTGCCCTTGAACACCAGATAGAACGTGGTGGTCCCGGTCGGCGGCTTCTTCAGCGCCGCGGTGACGTCGGTGTACGTCTCCCAGCCGCCGGTGGCCGCCACCTTCGCCGAGCCGAGCAGCCTGCCGCCCTCCGAACCGGTACGGATCTCCAGCGTCCCGCCCGCCCCGGCGGAGGCGACCCGCGCGGTGAGCGAGGTGGCGTTGCCCAGCCGGTAGGGCTTGAAGGAGATCCAGTCGCCGTTGTGGATGTCGCCGACCGTCTTGCCGCCGTGCGCCGGAGTGTGGTTGGTGACCTCGATGCCCTGGGAGTCGCCGAAGTGCTCGGCCTGCCGGTGCTTGGGCTGCACGACGTTCTGGTCGTGCGTGGTCAGCGCGGGCTGGCCGTTCGCACCCCGGTCCGTGTACTCCGCGTCGAAGACACCGAAGATGTTCGCGTTGGGGTCGTGCTCACCGTCGGCGCTGGTCTTGAGAGTGCCCGAGCAGCCGTTGGCCGAGGTGACGGGGTGGCCATGGCTGTCGTGACCGAGGATGTGGGTGACCTTGACCTTGGCGCAGTCGATGGCCCCGTCCTCGGGATCGGTGACCTTCACCGTGAAGGGGATCTCGTCGCCGAAGGTGAACAGCTGCCCGTCACCGGGCAGTTGGAGAGTCACCTTCGGGGCGGTGTTGCCGACGGTGAGGTGGACACTCGCCGAACCGGTACGGCCCGAGGCGTCCTTGGCGGTCACCGTCGCCGTATAGGTGCCGTTCTCCTTGTACGTGTACGTGGGGTTCGCCTCGGTGGACTTTCCGCCGTCGCCGAAGTCCCAGGCGTAGCTCAGCGCGTCGCCGTCGGCGTCCGAGCTGCCGGCCGAGGAGAACGCCGCCTTGAGCGGAGCCTGTCCGGAGGTGCGGTCGGCCGTGGCCTTGGCCACCGGCGAGTGCCCGTCGGAGGCGTTCTCGATGCGGTAGAGGGCGGAGTTCTCGTCGCCGCCGAACCAGGCGGTGCCGTAGTCGAGGACGTACAGTGCCCCGTCCGGACCGAACTCCATGTCCATGACCTGGGTGCCGGTCCAGGGGAAGGCGTTGATGGACTGGACGCTGCCGTCGCTGCCGTGCTCGATCCGCTTGATCCAGCGGCGCCCGAACTCACCGGCGAAGAAGTCGCCGTCGTAGGCTTGCGGGAACTTCACCGGGGAGTCGACGGAGGCGTCGTAGCGGTAGACGGGGCCGCCCATCGGCGACTCGGATCCGGTGCCGAACTCGGGGACGGATCCGCCGTCGTAGGGGATCCACGCCTCCTGCGCCGGGGGAAGGTCGGTCAGGCCGGTGTTGTGCGGCGAGGTGTTCCGGGGCGCCCCGCAGTCGAAGGCCGAGCCGGAGGTCTGGGTGCCGAAGTCGTAGTCGACGTAGGCGTCGTTCTTGCCGGCGCAGTACGGCCAGCCGAAGTTGCCCGCCTTGGTGACGCGGGCGAACTCGACCTGGCCCGCGGGTCCGCGCCCCGGGTCGGCGGCGCCGGCGTCCGGCCCGTAGTCGCCGACGTAGACGGTGCCGGTCGGCTTGTCGACGCTCATCCGGAAGGGGTTGCGGAAGCCCATGGCGTAGATCTCGGGCCGGGTCTTCTCGGTGCCGGGGGCGAAGAGGTTGCCGTCGGGGACGGTGTACGAGCCATCGGCCGCGACCTTGATGCGGAGGATCTTGCCGCGCAGGTCGTTGGTGTTGCCCGCGGAACGCCGGGCGTCGTAGGCCGGGTTGCGGTTCGCCCGCTCGTCGATGGGGGTGAAGCCGTCGGAGGCGAAGGGGTTGGAGTCGTCGCCGGTCGACAGATGGAGATTGCCCTGGGCGTCGAAGTCGATGTCGCCGCCGACGTGGCAGCAGATACCGCGCGAGGCGGGCACGTCCAGGACCTTCTTCTCGCTCGCGTTGTCGAGCGTGCCGTCGGGCTTCAGCACGAAGCGGGACAGCCGGTTGACCCCGTCGTACGGGGCGAATTCGCTCGGTGAGCCGTCGTTCGGGGCGTCACCCGACGGGGTGTCGAGCGGTGGTGCGTAATAGAGGTAGACGGCCCGGTTCTCGGCGAACCCGGGGTCGATGCCGACGCCCTGCAGGCCTTCCTCGTCGTGCGAGTAGACCGGGATCCTGCCGGAGATCCGGGTGTTGCCCGCCGCGTCCGTGATGCGGAGCGTGCCGTCGCGCGAGGTGTGCAGGACGGAGCGGTCGGGGAGTACGGCGAGGGTCATGGGCTCGCCGGTCTCCTCCGCCCCCTTGGCAAGGGCGACCTGCTGGAAGTCCTCGGCCGCGGGCACCGCCGAGGGAGCCTCGGCTGAAGGCGCCTCGGCTGAAGGGGCCGCGGTGGTCCGTGGCGCGTTGAGCGCGAGCGTCGCGCCGGCGAGAAGGGTACTCGTGAAGACCGCGAGGGTCTTGCGGAGTCTGAGCCGTTTCCTGTGCACGGGTGTCCTCCGGAGGATGACGGTGTGTGACAGGCGCGCGCCGTCGCGCCGGGACCGGGCCGGATGAGGATCCATGACCGGTACATCTCAAGGACCGTAGCCGGGTTCGTCCGACTCGGAAACCCCTTTGAAATCAGAACAGTTGACTTCGTCCACGGTCTGGACAAAGAAGAGCCGGGCAGGGCGGAGCCGCCCGGCGGCACGACGCACCACCGGGCTGGTCGCAGGCTCCTGGGTCAGCCGTCGCCGCCGCCGAAAGCGGCATCGAAGGAGGCGGACGGCGGGTCGAAGTCGTAGGCCTTGAGCTGTCTCAGGGCCTCGGGCGCGCCCTGCAGCCGGTCCATACCGGCGTCCTCCCACTCCACCGAGATCGGCCCCTCGTACGCGATGGACCGCAGCATCCGGAATACGTCCTCCCACGGCACGTCGCCGTGCCCGGCGGAGACGAAGTCCCAGCCGCGCCGCGGGTCGCCCCACGGCAGATGGGAGCCGAGCCGCCCGTTGCGCCCGTTGAGCCGTTTACGGGCCTCCTTGCAGTCGACGTGGTAGATCCGGTCCCGGAAGTCCCACAGGAAGCCGACGGGGTCCAGGTCCTGCCAGACGAAGTGGCTCGGGTCGAAGTTCAGCCCGAAGGCCGGGCGGTGGTTCACCGCATCCAGCGCCCGCTGGGTGGTCCAGTAGTCGTAGGCGATCTCGCTGGGGTGCACCTCATGGGCGAACCGCACGCCCTCCTCGTCGAAGACGTCGAGGACCGGGTTCCAGCGCTCGGCGAAGTCCACGTAGCCGCGGTCGACCATCGCGGGCGGCACCGGCGGGAACATCGCGACCAGATGCCAGATCGACGATCCGGTGAAGCCGATGACCGTACGCACCCCGAAGGCGGCGGCGGCCCGCGCGGTGTCGGCCATCTCGGCGGCGGCCCGCTGCCGCACGCCCTCGGGCTCCCCGTCGCCCCAGATCCGTTCCGGCAGGATCGCCTGGTGGCGCTCGTCGATGGGGGCGTCGCAGACGGCCTGGCCGACGAGGTGGTTGGAGATGGCCCAGCACTCCAGACCGTACTTCTCCAGCAGCGCGCGCCGCCCGTCCAGGTAGCCCGTCTCCGTGAGAGCCCGGTCGACCTCGAAGTGGTCACCCCAGCAAGCGAGTTCCAGACCGTCGTAACCGAATCCGCGGGCCAGCCGGCAGACCTCCTCGAGCGGGAGGTCGGCCCATTGGCCGGTGAAGAGTGTGAAGGGCCGGGGCATCAGCTGGCCTCCTGGACGAGGGCGGGGAGTACGGGCGTGTAGACGCTGTTCCTGGCGGCGCTCTCCTCGACGGCCGCCAGCACCCGCTGCACCTGGAGTCCGTCGGCGAAGGACGGCTCCGGTTCGGTTCCGGCGGCGATGGCGTGCACGAGGTCCCGCGCCTGGTGGACGAAGGTGTGCTCGTAGCCGAGTCCGTGGCCCGGCGGCCACCACGCCTCCAGATAGGGGTGATCCGCCTCGGTGACCAGGATCCGGCGGAAGCCGGAGGATGCGGCGGGCTCCGTGTGGTCGTGGAAGTACAGCTCGTTGAGCCGCTCCAGGTCGAAGGCGAGCGAGCCGCGGTCCCCGTTCAACTCGATGCGCAGGGAGTTCTTACGGCCCGCGGCCACCCGGGAGACCTCGAAGGCGGCCAGCGCTCCGCAGGCGAGCCGCCCAGTGAAAAGCGCCGCGTCGTCGACCGTCACCGCACCGCGCGCCGCTCCCCCGCCGGCCGCCGTGGACAGCCCCACCACGGCCCCGCCGGGCAGCGGCCGTTCCCGTACGAACGTCTCGGTCACCGCGGAGACGCCGACCAGCGGCTCCCCCGACAGATGCTGCGCGAGATCCACGATGTGCGCGCCCAGGTCGCCGAGCGCGCCCGAGCCCGCGTACTCCTTCTGCAACCGCCAGACCAGCGGGAACTCCGGATCCACGATCCAGTCCTGGAGATACGTCACCCGTACGTGCCGCAGGGTCCCGATCCGGCCGTCCCGCACCATCAGGCGGGCCAGCGCGATGGCGGGCGTGCGACGGTAGTTGAAGCCGACCATCGCGATCCGGCCGCGGTCACCGGCCCTCCGCGCCGCCTCCGCCATCGCCTCGGCCTCCGCGACCGTGTTGGCGAGCGGCTTCTCGCACAGCACGTGCTTACCGGCCTCCAGCGCCGCGACGGCGATCTCGGCGTGGCTGTCCCCGGGGGTGCAGATGTCCACGAGCTGTACGTCGTCGCGGGCGATCAGGGCGCGCCAGTCGGTCTCGGCGGCCGCCCAGCCGAGTTTGCCCGCCGCGGCCCGGACGGCCGCCGGGTCGCGGCCGCACACCGCGGCCATCACCGGGTTCAGCGGCAGGTCGAAGACCCGGCCCACGGTGCGCCAGCCCTGGGAGTGGGCGGCGCCCATGAAGGCGTAGCCCACCATGCCCACGCCGAGGGTGGGCCGGTTGCTCTCGATGTCGGAAACGTCCACGGGACCTCCAGAGATCGTCGTCGCGCTCTCCCCCGGAGCTCATCCCCGGGCGGGATCCCCAACCGGGGACGTGCCTGTCAGCTGAAGCCGGTGGGCAGGTACTCGTCGACGTTCTCCTTGGTGACGACGGCGGAGTAGAGGGTGAGGGAGGCCGGGATCTCCTGTTCCGCCAGGCCCGCGACGCCCTTCGTCTGCCCCAGGGCCCGGGCGAGGTCGATGGCGGACGCGGCCATGGTGGGCGGGTAGAGGACGGTGGCCTTGAGGACGGAGTTGTCGGCCTTGATGGCGTCCATGGCGTGCTTGGACCCGGCGCCGCCGACCATCAGGAACTCGTCCCGCCCCGCCTGCCTGATGGCGCGCTCGGCACCCACGCCCTGGTCGTCGTCGTGGTTCCAGAGTGCGTCGAACTCGCCCACCGCCTGGAGCAGTTGGGCCATCTTCGCCTGGCCCGACTCGACGGTGAACTCGGCTGCCTGGCGGGCGACCTTCTTGATGTCGGGGTAGTTCTTGAGGGCGTCGTTGAAGCCCTCGGTGCGCTGCCGGGTCAGCTCCAGGTTGTCCATCCCGGCCAGCTCGACCACCTTGGCGTCCTTCCTGCCCTTGAGCTGCTCGCCGATGTAGCGGCCCGCGTTGAGGCCCATGCCGTAGTTGTCACCTCCGATCCAGCTGCGGTACGCCTGCGGGGAGGCGAAGATGCGGTCGAGGTTCACCACCGGGATGCCCGCCCGCATGGCCTTGAGACCGACCTGGGTGAGGGCCTTGCCGTCGGCCGGCAGGATCACCAGCACGTCGACCTTCTTGTTGATCAGCGTCTCGATCTGGCCGATCTGCTGGGCGGTGTCGTTGGAGCCCTCGGTGATCTCCAGGGTGACGTCGGAGTACTTCTTGGCCCGCTCCTTGGCGTTCTCGTTGATCGCGTTGAGCCAGCCGTGGTCGGCCTGGGGCCCGGCGAAGCCGATGGTGACGGGCTTTCCCGGCTTGTCGTCGACGGCTCCGGCGGGCCCCTTCGCCTCGCCCTTGTCGTTGTTCTCATTGCTGGTGCAGCCGGTCAGGAAGGCGGTCGCGGAGACGGCGGCGGTGCCGAACAGCAGGCTCCGGCGGCTGGTGCGTGGGCTCTCGGGCATGGTGGATGACCCTTCCGCTGGGACGTACCGGGGGCTGTGGGGGTTCTACGGGGTGCCGCCGCGCACGGTGCGGTGCTGGATCAGGACGGCGGCGACGATGATGGCGCCCTTGGCGATCTGCTGGACGTCGCTCTGCAGGTTGTTCAGGGCGAACAGGTTGGTGATCGTGGTGAAGACGAGAACGCCGAGGACGGAACCGGTGATGGTGCCCCGGCCGCCGCTGAGCAGCGTGCCGCCGATGATCGCCGCCGCGATGGCGTCGAGCTCGTAGAGGTTGCCGTTGGTGTTCTGGCCCGAGCCGGTGAGGACGACCAGCATGAAGGCGGCGATGCCGCAGCACAGTCCGGACAGCAGATAGAGCAGCAGCCGCTGGCGTTTGACATCGATACCGGCGAGCCGGGCGGCCTCGGCGTTCCCGCCGACTGCGACGGAGCGCCGGCCGAAGGTCGTACGGTTCAGCGCCAGCCAACCGATGACGGTGACGGCCGCGAAGACCAGCACAAGCGGCGGGATACCGAGGACGTACGCGTCGGGCAGCCCGAGGTCGAGCACCGGTGCGACGTTGACGACCTGCGTCTTTCCGTCGCTGATCTGCAGGGCGAGACCACGGGCGGAGGCCAGCATGGCGAGGGTGGCGATGAACGGGACCATGCCGCCGTACGCGATGAGCACGCCGTTGACCAGCCCGCAGCCGACGCCGACGAGCACCGCGCACAGCAGCATCCCGCCGAGCCCGTAGTCCTGCGTCGCGAGGGTCGTGGCCCAGACGGAGGCGAGGGCGACGATCGCCCCGACGGACAGGTCGATGCCGCCGCTGATGATGACGAAGGTGACGCCGACCGTGACGACTCCGATGACCGAGGCCTGGGTGAGGACGAGTTGGAGGTTGTCGGTGCTCAGGAACTCCTCGGGCCGGGTGAAGCCGCCCACCACGATCAGGATCGCGAGGACCCCGACCAGGGAGAGATTACGCAGGTCGGCGCGGGCGCCGAGGGCACGCAGCGCCCCGCGGGCGGCGGCCGCTCCGGACGTCCCGGCCGTCGGCCCGGCAGCGCCGGGCACGCCCGCCCGGCGCTGCTTCGCGACCGGGGCGGGAGGCCCCGCGTCGGTTGCGGCTCGGTCCGGCGTCGGGGACTGCGGATGGCTCCCGGGAGGATTCAGCACGACGGGCTCCCTTCCATGACGAGGTCGAGGACCCGGTGCTCGTCGAGCTCCCGGGCAGGTGCGGTGTGCACGACCCGCCCCTCGCGGAGCACCAGCACCCGCTCGGCGAGGCCCAGGACTTCCGGCACCTCGCTGGAGACGAGCAGGACGGCGACGCCGTCGTCGGCGAGGCGGCGGATCAGGGCGTAGAGCTCGGCGCGGGCGCCGACGTCGACGCCGCGGGTGGGCTCGTCGAGCAGCAGCACGCGGCAGCCGCGCAGCAGCCAGCGGGCGAGGACCACCTTCTGCTGGTTGCCGCCGGACAGGGTACGCACGGGCCGGTCGGGGTCGTCGGGGCGCAGCGACAGATCGCGGATGTTGCGGTGCGCCGCGGCTCGCTCGCCCGTACGGTCCAGCCAGCCCGCTCGGGAGAACCGGGCCAGCGAGGAGACGGAGACGTTACGGGTAATGGATTCGAGCATCAGCAGGCCCTGGGCCTTGCGTTCCTCGGGGGCGAGGCCGAGTCCGGCGCGGACGGCGGCTATGACGCTGCCGGGGCGCAGCGGGCGGCCGTCGACGAGGACGCGGCCCGCGGTGGGGCGGCGGGCGCCGTAGATCGTTTCGAGGACCTCGGAGCGGCCGGAGCCGACGAGGCCGGCGAGGCCGGCGATCTCGCCGGGGCGCAGCTCCAGATCGACGGGCTCGAACTCGCCCTCGCGGGCGAGCCCTTCGACCCGCAGTACGGGCGCCGGGCGGGCTTCGGGCGCGGCGGGCCGCTCGGGGAAGGCGTATTCGACATTGCGGCCGGTCATCAGCGCGACGACGTCTCGGGTGGGGGTGTCCCTGGCGGGCAGTCCGCGGGCGGCGGCGCGGCCGTCCTTGAGCACGGTGACGCGGTCGCCGATGCGCCGGATCTCCTCCAGCCGGTGGGAGATGTAGACGACGGCCACGCCGTCGGTGGTGAGGTCGCGGACGATCCGGAACAGGTTGTCGACCTCGTCGGGGTCGAGGGCGGCGGAGGGCTCGTCCATGACGATGAGCCGCACGTCGTGGGAGAGCGCGCGGGCCATGGAGACGATCTGCCGTCCGGCGGCGGAGAGGGTGCCGACGATCCGGCCCGGGTCGATCTCGGGGTGGCCGAGCCGGCCGAGCAGGGCGGCGGTGGCGGCGCGCGCCTCACGGGCCCGGACGAACCCTCCGGTGGTGAGCTCATGGCCGAGGTAGACGTTCTCAGCGACGTCCAGGTGCTCCACCAGGTCGAGTTCCTGGTAGATCGTGGCGATGCCGAGGCGCATGGCGGCGACCGGGGACTTGAGGGCGGCCGGCTCGCCTCGCCAGGTGATGTCGCCCGCGTCGGGCTGGTGGGCTCCGGAGAGCACCTTGATGAGGGTGGACTTGCCGGCCCCGTTCTGGCCGAGGAGGCAGTGCACCTCGCCGGGCAGGACGTCGAGGTCGACGCCGTCGAGGGCACGGACGCCGGGGAAGGACTTGGTGATGCCGGACATGGTGAGGAGGGGGACGGGGGCTTGCTCTGGTGCCATGAGGACCTCCTCGGCGGGTGTGGCGCCGGTGAGCGGGCAGTTCAGGGCAGGGCTGAGCTCGGTGTGGCGGGACGGTGTTGTGAGGAGCGGAGCGGCGGGAAGGTGCGGAGGGGGCTGCGGTGCGGAGAGGGCGGAGCGGAGGGGGCTGCGGTGCGGCTCGAGCGGTGGTACGTGACGCGGGGTGCGTACTGCGGTACTGCTGAGGTGCTGTGCTGCTGAGGTGTGCTCAGGTGCCGTGCTGCTGAGGTGCCGTGGTGCTCAGGCTGCCGTCGTGCTCAGGTGCCGTGCTGCTGACGTGCCGTGCTGCTCAAGTGCCGTCGTGCTCAAGTGCCGTGCTGCTGACGTGCCGTGCTGCTGACGTGCCGTGCTGCTCAAGTGCCGTCGTGCTCAAGTGCCGTGCTGCTCAGGTTGCTGTCGAGCTCAGGCCGGGGAGAACAGGTGGTCGCTGATCAGGCGGGCCGCGCCGATGACTCCGGCGGCCGGGCCGAGTTCGCCCAGCACGATGGGGAGGTTTCCGGTGGCCAGCGGCAGTGACTGGCGGTAGACCTGGGTGCGGATGCTGGCGAGCAGGGTGTGGCCGAGGCCGGTCACCCCGCCGCCGATCACCACCAGGCCAGGGTTGAAGAAACTGACGAGTCCGGCGATGACCTGGCCCGTACGGTTGCCGCCCTCGCGGATGAGATCGAGGCAGGCGGTGTCGCCGGCCGCGGCGGCGGACGCCACGTCGGCAGCGGTGAGGCGTCCGGCGGCCTCCAGACGGGTGGCGAGTTCGTCGGAGCGGCCGTCGCGGGCGGCGGACTCGGCGTCGCGGGCGAGCGCCGAGCCGCTGAAGTACGCCTCGAGGCAACCGCGGTTGCCGCAGGCGCACTGACGGCCGTCCGGCTCGACCTGGATGTGGCCGATGTCGCCCGCGCTGCCGGTCGTACCGCGGTACACCTCGCTTCCGACGACGATGCCGCAGCCGATTCCCGTGCCGATCTTGACGCAGAGGAAGTCCTGCACGGAGCGGGCCACGCCCGCGTGCTGCTCCCCCATCGCCATCAGATTCACATCGTTGTCGACCATGACGGGGCAGCCCAGCTCCTGGCTGAGCGCCTCGCGTACGGGGAAGCCGTCCCAGCCGGGCATGATCGGCGGGGCGACGGGGACGCCCTCGGGGAAGCGAACGGGTCCGGGGACCCCGATGCCCGCGCCGTCGAAGCCTTCCGCGACTCCGGTGGCACGCAGTTTGGACGCCATGGTGAGGACTTGCTCGAACACCGCGACCGGGCCCTCGCGCACGTCCATGGGCTGGTTGAGGTGGCCGAGGATCTCCAACTCGGCGTTGGTGACGGCCACATCGACGGAGGTGGCACCGATGTCCACGCCGAGGAAGCGCAGCGCGGGTGCGAGCCGGATGTTGTGGGAGCGGCGGCCGCCGCGCGAGGCGGCGAGTCCGTCGGCGACCACGAGCCCGGTGTCCAGCAGGCGGTCGATCTCCACGGCGAGCTTCGAACGGGAGAGGTCGACCTGATCCCCCAGCTGGGCACGGGAGTTCGGCCCGCCCTCGCGCAGCAGACGGAGCAGTCGCGCCTGGTGCGTGTTCGCGGGACGAGCGGTCATGCGCCTCACGTGCCCCTCCCTCCCCTGTGGTTCCCCTGCCGTGCGGCGAGGGGATTCGGCATGGGGACCGACATCGGCAGTGCCCACGGTGAGCGGCGCTGCCCACCGGGCTTTCACAGGGAAAGTAGCAGCGCTTGTCGGGGCTGGGAAGAAGTTGAGCGCGGATTGACTCCAACTTTCTCCTGACTGAGGACAAAGCCGGGTCCGGGAACCGGCCGAAGCGGGCGGGGCTTCGAACATCCCGGCTGTCAGCCGGAGTTCCGCCGGTGGTAGGACGCGCGGGTGTGCTCGGTGCGCGCGCCTGATCTCGGTGACGAGCCGCTCGTCGCTGGCGGCGAGGGCGGCGATCAGCTCGCGGTGCGGATCCAAGACCGCATGCCGCGCCGCCGGGAGACAGGCGTCAACTTCTCGGCCCTGAAGGTATCGAGCTTGCGTGCTCGGTCGCTTCAAGCCGGGTCGCGCTCCCGGCTGTCCCTACGACGGGACGGCCACGGGCCGCATATACCAGTCGGGGAGGTTATGCACCTGGTGGTACGGGTGCGTTGACGAACACCCACTGCCCCACATCTCCGATCCACGGCCTCCGGCCGGTGCCCGTCACGAACCCCCGCAGGTCAACGCCCCGCGCTCACACGTCAGTTGGCGGAAGTGATACTGATATACCGGTTCCCGGAACGACGACCGCACAGGACTCCGTGGACCGCGGACCAGGCCCCGGAGCTCAGTCCGCAGTTGTCCGCAGCTGCGGACAACTGTGCGTAGACCTAGCAGACCTAGCAGACCTCGCAGACCTTCGCAGACCAGGGAGCCATAGCCATGTCCACGTCAGCCTCGGCCGCGCCCGGGATCCGTCGAGCCCGGGCGGAGGAACGGCAGGCGATACGGCAGCTGCTGTGCGACGCCTTCATGGACGACCCGGTCAGCGGCTGGGTGTTCCCGGACGAGGCGCACCGGCGCACGGTCCAACCGCGCTTCTTCGGAGTCTTCCTGGACGAGGCCCTGGGAGAGGGCTGGGTCGATGTCACCGAGGATCTGTCGGCCGCGGCGCTGTGGCTGCCCATACCAGCGGCGTCCACCGTCGAACACGGCGAAGGCGACAGCGAGAACGACGGCGACACCGACAACATGGCCGAGCGAATGGCGCAGGTCGACCCGGGCAATGAACGCACGGGCATCATCGGCCGGCTGACCTCCGAGGCCCACCCCCAAGCCCGCGCCCACTACTACCTGCCCGCGATCGTCGTGGCACCGGGGCGCCAGAGCACGGGGCTCGGCAGCGCCCTGCTGACCACCGCACTCGGACGCTGCGACCGCGAGCAGGCCCCCGCCTACCTGGAGGCGAGCAACGCGCGCAGCAAGGCGCTGTACGAGCGCCTCGGCTTCGTCTTCACCGGCAGGACGGTCGACCTGCCGGGCGGCCCCCCGATGTGGCCGATGTGGCGCGAACCCCGCCCCTGACCTCCCCGGACACCCATAACGGTGCCGTCACTGCGGGCAGGGGTCCACGTCCGGGTAGGCCACCGCCCCGGAGGTCTTCCACAGCGTCCTCGACAACGCGTTCACCCACGACCCGTCCCGGTAGGAGTGCGTGAGGGTGCGGTTGATGAACTCGCACATCTCGGTGTCACCCTTCTGATAACCGACGCCGTAGCGCTCCGAGCTGAACGGCTTGCCGACGACCTTGAGGGCTTCCGGCTTCTGCGCGGCGTAGCCGAGAAGGAGCGCACCGTCCGTGGTGACCGCGTCGACGGACTTGTCGAGGAGCTGCTCGATGCATTCGGTGTAGGTCCCGTACGGAACCGGCGTGGCGTCGTACTTCTCCTCGACCCTCTGAATCGACGTCGTACCGCGGGCCGAGCAGACCCGCTTGCCCTTGACGTCCCGCGTCCCGGAGATCGACTTGTCGCCCTTGCGCACGAGCAATTGCTGGCCGGTGACGTAGTACGGGCCCGCGATGCCGACGAGCTCGCGTCGCTCGGGAGTGATCGAGTAGGAGGCGAGTACGAGATCGACTGTTTTGTTCCGCAGGAACTTCTCGCGGTTCTGCGACTCGGTCTCCACCCACTGGATCTTGTCCGGCGCTATGCCGAGCTTCCCCGCGATGACCTGCGCCATCTCGACGTCGAAGCCCTCCGGGTCGTCGTCCGACCCGGCCTCCCGGTAACCCATCCCGGGCTGGTCGAACTTCACGCCGATCCTGATCTTGCCCGCGACGCGCAGCTTCTCCATGGTGCTGCCGGGTACGAAGGTCGGGTTCTCGTCGACGTAGACCGACTCTTTGGGTTCGGGATCGCCGCTGCCGCACCCGGCCAGGGTGAGGCCCGCGGCAACGCAAACGGTGACACTCGCGACGAAACTCTGTCTTCGAACGGCCATGCTGTCTCCATACGTGGTGGGGCGAACGCGCCGACGGTCAGGGGGCGGAGCTGTTCGATAAGGCCGGCGTCACGGACCGGGGCTCCCGGCCCTCGCCCATCCGCAGCCGGATGGAGAGTGCCTCGGGAGCAGTCGGGCGGGCGACGCCGCCACCGGCCGGGCGCGCGGCACAGCCGGCAGCGCACCGCGCGAAGCCCGGACTCGAAGCGCTCAAGCCGTTCATCCCCCCCCGAACCCCTTCACCCCGTACCGCTCCCTGCTCCGGCGCGCACCGCACACTGACACATCACCGCATCGGCGGTATCAGAACAGATAGCGGGCGTCCGCGCCAGTGCCGCCCAGAACCCCTGCGACCGACCCCGCCCTCGGTCGCTTCACCGAACGGAGCCACACCGGAAAGTCGCAGTTGTCGGCGCCGGTGCCCGGATCTCCGCCGAGCACGATACGCCGCTCACCGACTCCGCCTGTGTGTACGGCGGCAACTGCATCGAGGTGTGCCCGACGGGCGCTGGGCTGCACGTCCGAGTTCGACATGCGCGTGGCCGTGACCTGGGAGGAGTCCCGGCAGACGGAGACCACGACGGTCTGCGCCTACTGCGGTGTCGACTGCAGCCTCACGCTGCACGTGCAGGACAATGGGATGTGAAGGTCACCTCGCCGCACGACAACCCGGTGACCCACGGCAACCTCCGCATCAAGGGCCGCTTCGGCTACCAGCACGTGCACAGTGCTGACTGAAACGAGTGGGACTGATCACCATGGGACGGGTCACCGAGCGACGCCGCGTCATCCGCATCCGCGACGGGGCCGTCACCACGCGCCCGGACACCCTCGTCGCCGAGGAGCCCCTCGAAATCCGGCTGAACGGCAAGCCGCTCGCCATCACCATGCGCACGCCCGGCGACGACTTCGCACTGGCCGCCGGTTTCCTGGTGAGCGAGGGGGTCCTCGGCGAGGCGGAGGAACTGGCGAACATCGTGTACTGCGCGGGCGCGACCGCGGGGGGTTCGAACACCTACAACGTCGTCGACGTGACGCTCGCGCCCGGGGTGCCCGTGCCGGACATCACGCTGGAACGGAATGTGTACACGAGCTCCTCCTGCGGTCTGTGCGGGAAGGCCAGCCTGGACGCCGTACGTACCACGGCCCGATGGCCGATCGCCGACACTCCCCCGGTCCGCGTCGAACCGGCCCTGCTGTCCGCCCTCCCCGACCGGCTGCGGGCCGCGCAGCGGGTCTTCGACCGGACCGGGGGCCTGCACGCCGCGGGGCTGTTCTCGGAGCGGGGCGAGCTGCTGGATCTGAAGGAGGACGTCGGCCGGCACAACGCGGTCGACAAACTCATCGGCCGCGCCCTGCAGTCCGGCGACCTGCCACTCTCCCGGACGATCCTGCTGGTATCCGGGCGGGCCTCCTTCGAGCTGGCCCAGAAGGCGGTCATGGCGGGCATCCCCGTGCTCGCCGCCGTCTCGGCGCCGTCCTCCCTCGCGGTGGACCTGGCCGCCGAGACCGGCCTCACCCTGGTCGGCTTCCTGCGCGGCAGTTCCATGAACGTGTACGCGGCCGAGAAGCGCGTCGCTCTGCGGACTGCGGCCGCCCGGAGCTAGGCGCGGGGCTGTCCGCTGCACGGGTCGGCGGACCGGCCGGCGGGGAGCGACCCGCGCCCGCCGGCCCCGCCGACCGTCCGCTTCGACCGTTCCCTCCGACCCACCCTGGAGCGCGTCGTGACGGGCTGTCGCCCACGCATGTACCTGGTCAGGGAGCTCCACCGGGGCCGCTGCTCCGATGTCCCGGAGCCGGGCGTTGTCGGCGTGCTGGTCGTAACCGAGGGGGCAGGCGGGCGCGGAACTGCGGGCCGCGGAGTCCATGGGGTCCCTTCGGTGTTCGAGCCGGACCCGGCCGGGCCGGGTCGCATAGGTCGGTCGGATCCGGATCCGGATCCGGATCCGATCGGTGCGAGGTGCGAGGTGCGAGGTGCGAGGTGCGAGGTGCGACGTGCGAGGTGACGTGCGATGCGGTGCGGTGCGACGAGGCGGGTCTCCACCGGTGGCCGGTCGCATCGGACACCGGCGCCAGGGGCAGCGCACGGGCAGGACGGTCAGGGCGCTGGACAGTCGGGCCTGGAGGCCGTGCGGGTCATCGGAGAAGGCCGCGCCGTAGAGGGTTCCGCCCCGGTAGCGGGAGGCGGACGGCCGCTCCCTGCGCTGCGCCAGCAGGCATGATGTGTCGTCAATTTCCGCTACATAGGGCCCTGTTGAAGATAATCAACCGCACAGGTATATCCGGGCGACGCTACCGCCGCCGCGGCGCCGGGGCCCGGCACCTCTGGAGCCCGAACTCCCCGCGACCGCCGTCCGGGGCCGAATTCGGGACGGTCCGTACTCCGGACGAGCTGAGTTGCGCACGGTGCTTGTGGGGAGCATGACCCGGCACGTACCTTCGACGCGGACGTGGGACGTGGGATGTCCGGATTATCGGCTGAAGGGGACGTGTCATGTCGTCAGATCATGGTGCGCACGCGGGATCCTGTCAGGCCGGACGGGCCGGGCCGGCGGGCGCCCCCGCGGAGGACAGGGGAAGCCGGACGGGCCGGACGGGCCGCGGACGCCGACCGCGTCGCCTGTGGGCGTTACTCGCCACCGCGGCGCTGCTCTCCCCCACCGCCACCCTCGAAAACGCCGCGGCCGCGGAGGACCCGGCGGCCGCGCCCCGTACGGGCTTCGAGCAGCAGGTGCTGTTCAAGGCGTCCCAGGACCCCGGTTACTCCTGCTTCCGGATCCCGGCCGTGGTGAAGTCGACCCACGGCACGCTGCTCGCCTTCGCCGAGGGCCGGGTGAAGAACTGCGGCGACGCCGCGGACATAGACATCGTCCTCAAGCGCTCCACCGACGGCGGCAGGACCTGGGGGCCACTCCAGGTGGTCGACGAGGGCGGCGGGGACACCCACGGCAACCCGGCCCCGATCGTGGACACCCGGACCGGCCGGATCGTGCTGGCCACCACGTACAACAAGGGCCGCGACGACGACCACAGCTGCGATGTGCCGTGCGACCGGACCCCGCACCTCCAGTACAGCGTCGACGACGGTGCCGAGTGGTCCCAGCCGCAGGACCTGAGCGACGTCATCCGGCCGCCGGAGTGGAACTCCTGGTACGCGACGGGCCCGGTGCACGGCATTCAGCTCACCTGCGGCCGACACGCCGGGAGGCTGGTCTTCGGCGTCAACTCCGAGAGCCACGACGGGACCCGCATCACGGCGAACCACGCGGCTCTGGTGCACAGCGACGACGGCGGCCGCAACTGGCGGATCGGCGCGGTGGACAGCTGGCCGCTGGCGACCGACGGGACCTTCCGTCAGAAACCATCCGAAATGGCCCTGGTGGAGCAGAGCGATGGCTCCATCCATGTCAACGGTCGCGAGCAGGACGGCACGGACCTCGGCCACCGGACGTACGCGGTCAGCCGGGACGGCGGCGGGAGCTTCAGCGCCCCGTTCCGGGCGCTCCCGGGCCTGTACTCGCCCATGGTGCAGGGCTCGCTGCTGCGGCTGCGCAGCAAGGCCGCCGACGGCTACAGCAGGCTGCTCTTCTCCGCCCCCGCCGACCCGGACCGGCGCCGCACCATGACGATCCGCTCCTCCTACGACGAGGGGCGCACCTGGGAGGGCGTCGACCGGGGCAGCCGCGTGACCACGGACTGGTCGGGCTACTCCGACATGGTCAACATCTCCCGCGACACGGTCGGCCTGACGTACGAGGGCGGGGCGGTCGACGCCCGGGACGAGATCCGCTTCGCGCGATTCACCGAGGACTGGCTCGGCCCGCGCCGCGGCCCGGATCCGACGACTCCGGACCAGGCGCCCTGGGCCCGGGGCGCGGACGTGCTGGGCGGGGCCTCCCGGACGGACGGCCGGTTCGGCGGGGCGCTGTCCTTCGACGGCGCCGACGACGCCGTACGCCTGCCGTATCGCGGCTCGCTCCGGCTCGGCGCCGAGGACTTCACGGCGAGCCTGTGGTTCCGGTACACCGCCGCCAGCGGTGAGCAGCCGTTCCTGTGGATGGGCGGCGTCGGCACCAGGAACCCCCAGGTGTGGCTGCGCGGCCAGCCCGCCCGGAACCGGCTGACCGCGCTCATCACCGCGGTCGACGGCGCGAGCCCGGCCGCGACGGCCTCGGTGAACACGGCGGGCGCGTACAACGACGGGCAGTGGCACCACCTGGCGCTCCGGCGCAGTGACGGTCGGCTCCTTCTCACCGTCGACGGCACGGAGGCGTCCGCGCCGGACGTACCGGGCACGGTGAGCCGGTCCTCGACCTTCGGAGTGCACCTGGGTCAGGCGGCGGACAGCCGCGCCTGGCTCACCGGGGGGCTCGACGAGGTACGGGTCTACGACCGGGCGCTGTCCGACGCGGAGCTGGACAGGGTCCGCAAGGTCAATGCCCCGGCCGGCCTCCCCGTCCTACGGCTGCCGCTCGACCGCGTCCATCCGGCCTCCTAGGTCCCCGACTGGGCCTGGAGAGGGCTGGAGGGGCTGAAGAGGGCCCGAAATGAGCCTGGAGGATGCAGAGAACTGCAGAGAACTGCAGACGCCCTGACCCCGCCGCCCCGGACGGACCGTACCTCCGTCCGGGGCGGCGGCACGCGCGCGTCCGCCCGGCAGGGGGGCGGCGGCACGCCCGCGTTGGGCGGCCGACGACCCTCCGGTGACCGGACCCCCGCGCCGCTGCCGCGCGCCCCTCTGTAAAGCAGCCGTGACGTCGGGGGGTGGATTCCGTGGAGATTCCCGCGGCCACTCCTTACCGCGGAGTCAGGATTGGCCCGTGAGCAGGCTCACAGAGATCCACGCATCCCCCTCTGACCAGCGACTATGCGACATACCCCGAATCCGGAACCCCCCTCCCCTTCGTCCCGGGGATCCGGTAGCGTCGCGGCGCTGTGCTCAGCACGCTAGGGAGCAGGTCATTGCGCGAGTTCACCGTCCCCCCTGTGGAGATGGCGCCCCAGGCCGGAGGCCTGGCCGACGCCGTGTTCGACTATGCCGCCAAGGATCCCCATCGGGTGGCGCTCGGCCGAAAGATCGACGGCAAGTGGCAGGACGTGACCGCGGCCGAGTTCCGTGACGAGGTCCTCGCCCTCGCCAAGGGCTTGCTGGCCCAGGGTGTCCGGTTCAACGACCGTGTGGCGATCATGTGCCGCACACGGTATGAGTGGACGCTCTTCGACTTCGCCCTCTGGTCGATCGGCGCCCAGCCGGTGCCGGTCTACCCCACGTCCTCCGCCGAGCAGGTCTGCTGGATGCTGCACGACTCCGGCGTCTCCGCCGCCATGGTGGAGCACGAGGACCACGCCATGACCGTCGGCTCGGTGGTCGACCGGCTGCCCCAGCTCACCCGGCTGTGGCAGCTGGATACCGACGCCGTGAGCGAGCTGATGGCCGCCGGTGCACACATCGACGACGAGGTGGTGCACCGGCACCGGCTGGCGATCACCGCGGACTCCCCGGCCACCGTCATCTACACCTCGGGCACCACGGGCCGCCCCAAGGGCTGCGTCATCACCCACGCGAACTTGATGTTCGAGACCGACACTCTGGTCGCCCGCTGGGAGCCGGTATTCCACTCCAAGCCCGGCGACGAGGCGTCCACCCTGCTGTTCCTCCCGCTCGCCCACGTCTTCGGGCGGATGGTGCAGATCACGGCGATCCGCGGCCGGGTGAAGCTCGGCCACCAGCCGGATCTCAACGCGGCCGCCCTCCTGCCGGACCTGGCCGCCTTCAAGCCGACGTTCATCCTCGCGGTCCCGTACGTCTTCGAGAAGGTCTTCAACGCGGCGCGGCGGAAAGCCGAGGGGGAGGGCAAGGCCGGGCCGTTCGACAAGGCGGTCGACGTCTCGGTGCGCTACGCGGAGGCGATGGAGCACAAGGCGTTCGAAACCGGGCCCGGCCCGAGCGCCTCGCTGCGCCTACAGCACCAGCTGTTCGAGAAGCTCGTCTACAGCAAGGTGCGCGAGGCGATGGGCGGCCGGCTGAGAACCGCGATGTCGGGCGGCTCGGCGATGGAGCGGCGGCTGGGTCTGTTCTTCAACGGTGCGGGCGTCACGGTCTACGAGGGGTACGGGCTCACCGAGTCGACCGCGGCGGCCACCGCCAATCCGCCGCGCCGCACCCGCTACGGCACGGTGGGCCGGCCCCTCCCCGGCACCACCGTGCACATCGCCGACGACGGCGAGGTATGGCTGTACGGGAACCATGTTTTCAGCGGCTATCTCAACGACCGGAAGGCCACCGAGATGGTTCTGCGGGACGGCTGGCTGGCCACCGGGGACCTCGGCGCCCTCGACGAGGACGGCTATCTCACCATCACCGGCCGGAAGAAAGAGATCCTGGTGACCTCGGGCGGCAAGAGCGTGTCGCCCATCCCGCTGGAGGAACGGGTCAGGGCGCACCCCCTGGTGGCGCAGTGCATCGTGGTGGGCAACGACCGGCCGTACATCGCGGCCCTCGTCACCCTCGACCCCGAGTCCGTGGATCACTGGCTGCAGATGCGGGGCAAGCCGAAGATGAGCCCCGCCGAACTGGTGCGCGACTCCGACCTGGAGACGGAGATCCGGCGGGCCGTCGTCGCGGCGAACACCCTGGTGTCGCAGGCCGAGTCGATCCGTACGTTCCGGATCCTGGCGGCGCAGTTCACCGAGGAGCGCCATCTGCTCACCCCCTCGCTGAAGCTGAAGCGGAAGGCGATCGAGCAGTCGTTCGCCACCGAGGTGGACGCGCTCTACCACTCCTGAGCGGGTGCGACCGGCCGCACCGCACCGCGTCGCAGCCGTACGAGCGGGAATGCGACCCCCTGCGTGATCGTTGACGATGGAAGTACCAACCGTGACGACACAGAGGAAGCGACCGCCTGTGAGCAAGGTCCCCTTCATCACCCTGAACAACGGCGGCGTGATGCCCCAGCTCGGCTACGGCGTATGGCAGGTGCCGGACGACGAGGCGGAGCGGTCGGTGGGCACGGCGCTGGAGGCCGGGTACCGGAGCATCGATACGGCCGCCATCTACGAGAACGAGCGCGGCACCGGCAAGGCCATCGCCGCCTCCGGCGTCAGCCGCGCGGAGCTCTTCGTCACCACGAAGCTGTGGAACAGCGATCACGGCTACGACTCGACACTGCGTGCCTTCGACGCGTCGCTGTCCCGGCTCGGCCTGGACTACGTGGACCTGTACCTCATCCACTGGCCGCTGCCCCGGCGCAACCTTTTCATCGACACCTGGAAGGCGTTCGAGAAGATCTACGCGGACGGCCGCGCCAAGGCGATCGGTCTCTCCAACTTCCTGCCGGAGCACCTTCAGCGGCTGCTGGACGAGACCTCGGTGGTCCCGGCGGTCAACCAGATCGAGCTCCACCCGCACCTCCAGCAGACCGAGTCGCGCGCTTTCCACGCCGCACACGGCATCACCACCGAGGCGTGGTCGCCGCTGGGCCAGGGCAAGGGCCTCCTCGAGGACCCCACCATTGCCAAGATCGCCCAGAAGCACAGCCGTACGCCCGCCCAGGTCGTCCTGCGCTGGCACCTGCAGATCGGCAACGTCGTGATCCCCAAGTCCGTGACCCCGTCCCGGATCCGGGAGAACATCGACGTGTTCGGCTTCGAACTGGACTCCGAGGACCTCGCCGCGTTCGGTGCCCTGGACCAGGGGCCGGCCGGCCGCCTCGGCCCCGACCCCGCCACCTTCGACCTGGCCTGACTGCGCCCCCGGCGCCGCCCGACCGGCTCCCCGCGCGCTCGGCCGACTTTCCCGGCGCCGCTGTCCTCACGGACGGCGGCGCCGGGGCCTTTGACCGGTCCGTGGCGGCCGGAGCCGACGGCCGTCCGCCCGCCTCCGCGCCTCAGCGGAAGAGCCCAGGGGCGCTCTCGTCCGCCGTCATCGGACCCACCGTCATTCAGACCAGCGCCTCGTGGACGAAGCACCACCGCCACTCCTCGCCCGGCTCGTGCGAAGCCACGATGGGGTGACCCGTCGTGCCCGCGTGGGCGCGGGCGTGCTTGTGCGGGGAGGAATCGCAGCAGCCGACGTGACCGCAGGTCAGGCAGAGCCGCAGATGCACCCAGTCGGACCCCAGACGCAGGCACTCCTCGCACCCTTCGGGGGTGCGCGGGGTGACCGGGCGTGTCAGCGACAGGTGCCAGTCGTGCTGGTTCGTCATCGGGACTCACCCTTCGTCGGGGGCTTCCGGCCCGCCGTCGGTTCCTCGGCCCAGGAGCCCGGTACCCGGGGCCGGCGCGGCGCCCGTCCGCCGGGCGGTCACCTCGCCCCTGTCGAGTATCAGCAGCGTGGGCGCCCTCTGCACGCCGAACCGGGCGCCGGCCGCGCACACCGGCCGATGAGCGCCCCTCCGGCGGCCGGCTCCGCCGAACAAGCCCTCCGCACCGCCCCTGGTGAACGCGTGCGACAGCTGTTCGGCAAGATGTCCCTCCCGCGGCCAATCCGCGTGTGCCCGGGCTCCGAAGAAACCATGGAGCCTGCGCAGATGCGGGCCCCGCCCGCGGGAATGATGGGCGGCACACGGCCGCCCGGCGCTTGGAGGAAACATGAGGCCCGCTGATCTCCGCAGCCAACCCCGGCCCGGGCCGGCCGGGCCGGATCTGCAGGAGTTGATGGGCCTGGTCGCCCGCGGTGACCAGGAGGCGTTCAGCAGCGTGTACGACGCGGTCTGCGGCCCGGTGCTCGGGCTGGTCCGCAGCGTGCTCCGCGACCCGGCACAGTCCGAGGAGGTGGCACAGGAAGTGATGGTGGAGGTCTGGCGGAGCGCCGCCCGTTTTCGGTCCGATCGGGGCAGCGCCATGACGTGGGTCCTCACCCTCGCCCACCGCCGCGCCGTGGACCGGGTACGGGCCGCCCAGGCCGCGACGGACCGGGAGCACAAGGCCGCGCTGCTGGAACGCACACGCGACTTCGACGATGTCACCGAGCAGGTGGAGGCCCGGCTGGAACGGGAGCAGGTACGCCGCTGCATCCGGACCCTCACCGAGCTCCAGCAGCAGTCCGTGACCCTCGCCTACTACCGCGGAATGACCTACCGGGAAGTCGCCGAGCTGCTGGCCGTACCGCTGGGAACCGTCAAGACACGGCTGCGGGACGGCCTCATCCGGCTACGCGACTGCCTGGGGGTGGGTGTATGAACGCCCCGGATCTGCACACGATGACCGGTGCCTACGCCCTGCACGCCCTGCCGGACGGCGAGCGCGCGGAGTTCGAACGGCACCTCTCCGGGTGCGCGCCCTGCGCCCAGGAGGTACGGGAGCTGACCGCGACCGCCGAACGGCTGGGCCTGGCCGTCTCCCTGGTTCCGCCACCGGAGATGAAGGAACGGGTGCTGCGGCGCGCGGCGACCGTACGGCAGGAGCCGCCAATGATCGCCCGGCACTCCCGGCGGGGCGCTGCCGGGGTGCGGCGGGGACGGTTCCTGTCCCGCTTCGCGCTGGCGGCCTGTATGGCCGCTGCCGCCGGCCTCGGTGGAGCCACCGTGTGGCAGTACCAGGCGGCGCAGGACGCCCGGCACGAGGCGGGCAGGGCAGAGCAGCGGGCCGAGGCGCTGGCCCGGGTGCTCGCCGCGCCGGACGCGAAGGCCACCACGGGCAAGCTGACGGGCGGGGCGACCGGCACGGTCGTGGTCTCCCACAACGAGGACAAGGCGGCGTTCCTCGCCTCCGGACTGCCGCCGCTGCACGGCGGCAAGGTCTATCAACTGTGGTTCGACGACGGCGGGACGATGCGGTCGGCGGGTCTGATGGACCGTAAGGCGGCGACCGGCTCGGCACTGCTGGAGGGATCCGTCGGCCACGCCGCGGGGGTGGGCATCACCGTCGAGCCCGCGGGCGGCTCCGAACAACCGACCACCGAACCACTGGCCCTGATGCAGTTTCCGTCCGAGCAGGGCTCCTAGGAGCGGCCCATGAGGGTGTCGATTGCCCTGTTCACCTCCGACCTGCGACTGCACGACAACCCCGTGCTGCGGGCCGCGCGACGCGGCTCCGACGCGATCGTGCCGCTGTTCGTGGTGGATTCAGGGGTACGTGAGGCGGGCTTCGACGCCCCCAACCGCCGGGCGTTCCTCGCCGACTGTCTCGCCGACCTGGACGCTGGGCTGCGCGGCCGGGGCGGCCGGCTCGTGGTCCGTACGGGCGATGTGGTCGAGCAGGTCTGCCGGGTGGCCGACGAGTCCGGTGCCCGCCGGGTGCACATCGCGGGCGGGGTGAGCCGCTACGCGATGCGCCGCGAGGATCGGCTGCGGGACGCGCTGCGCGGCGAGCGGTGCAACCTGCTCGTCCACGACGCGGTGATCACCGCCATTGCGCCGGGCGCGCTGACCCCGGTCGGCGGCGATCACTTCGCGGTGTTCACCCCGTACTTCCACCACTGGGAGAGCACCGTCCCGCGCGACGTGCTGGGAGCGCCGCGGGTGGTGCGGGTGCCGGAGGGCATCGGCTCCGACGACCTGCCGTCCCGGACGGACCTGAGGAACGTGTCGCGGGGGCTGGCCGCGGGCGGGGAGACCGAGGGCCGCGCGCGCCTGCGGGCCTGGGAGTCGGGGCCGATGGCCGACTACGCGGCCCTGCACGACGACCTGGCGGGTGACGCGACCTCCCGGCTCTCGCCGTTCCTCCACTTCGGCTCGCTGTCCCCGGCGGAACTGGTCCACCGGGCGCGGAAAGCGAGCGGCGAGGGCGCAGAGGCGTATCAACGGCAGCTGGCCTGGCGTGACTTCCACCATCAGGTGCTCGCCGCCCGGCCGGACGCCGGATGGCACGATTACCGCCCGAGGGACAGGGACTGGCGGCAGGACGACGAGGAGATCGCGGCCTGGCGGCAGGGCCGTACGGGATACCCGGTGGTCGACGCGGCGATGCGGCAGCTGCTGTACGAGGGCTGGATGCACCCCCGGGCGCGGCTGCTGGCGGCGAGCTTCCTGACCAAGACGCTCCGTGTGGACTGGCGGGTGGGTGCCCGGTATTTTCTCGATCTGCTGGTGGACGGCGATATGGCGAACAATCAGCTCAACTGGCAGTGGGTGGCGGGCACGGGCACCGACACCCGTCCGAACCGGGTTCTCAATCCGCTCCGGCAGGCCAAGCGCTTCGACCCACGGGGTGATTACGTACGCCGCTGGGTACCGGAGCTGGCCGGTGTGGAAGGAGCGGCGGTCCACCGGCCGTGGCTGCTCCCGGCCGAGCTGCGCAACCGGCTCGATTACCCGGAGCCGCTCCTGGACCTGGGCACTGGCCCCGCGGGCTTCCCCGAGGCCCGCGGAGCCTGACGGCATGGTGGTGCGACTGAGGTCCGGAGATGCCGAACCAACGGTTCGGCCGGTGGGTGGTCGGCCCGGGTGACGCCGGAAGCAGCTCCGCTGAGAGCTGCCGTCAACCCTGCCTCACTACGCGGTCCGCGCTGCGTGGGCGATGTGGGTTCGCCGTACTCACCGGACTCCGCGTCATCTCACCGCCGCTCCCGGCAAGGTCGGCGACATCGTCGCCGAGCCACGCTTCATTTGATGACGAGGCGGCCTGCCGTGAAGACGTGCTGGATTCGGCGGAGGGCGTCCAACTCGGTCAGAGGGTTGCCGTCGATGACGATGAGGTCGGCGCGCATGCCGGGGGCCAGGACGCCGGTGTCGGTCAGCCCGAGGGCATGAGCGGAGTTGGTGGTTGCCATGTCGAGGATTTCTGCAAGGGTGAAATCAAGGGAGGCGAAGAATTCGAGCATGCCGACGTAGTCGCCGAACCGGGCTCCTGGCACACCGGCGTCCGTGCCGGCGATGAACCGGACGTCGGCCTCCCGCATTTTCCGAATGTGGCCGGCCATTGCCTCCGCCCGTTCGGGGCCCAACTTGTCTAGGAAGCCTCGCCAGTCCCCGGACACGCAGCGGCAGACGGCTATGTCGTTCTCGACCATTCGGCGGGTGATCTCCGGGTCGTAGACGGTGCCGTCGGCGGTGCGCCAGGAACAGTGTTCGATAGTCCGGACACCGGCTGCCACACAATGGGCAATGGCGTCGGTGCCGTGTGCGTGCGCGGCCACCCCCAGGCCATAGCGGGCGGCTTCATCAACCATCAGGCGCAGTTGGCGGGGAGCGAACTGCGGCTCCCACATGCGCGGGCCACTCGGCGTGAGGGAGCCACCGGAGGCCATCACCTTGATCAGGTCGGCTCCGGCCGCCGCGTTGCGGGCGATCTGTGCGCGGATGTCGTCGTCGGTGGTGACTTCACCGCCGAGGAATCCACAATGGCCACCGCGTGAGGTCAACGGCGCGGTCGCGGCGAGGATACGTGGCCCGGCCGCCGTCCCGGACTCGATGGATGCACGCAGCGGCACGGTGAGCGCGTCGCGGTCACCGAGATCCCGTACGGTCGTCACCCCGGCGGCCAGCATCTGTTCGGCGCGGTCCGCCATGGCGGCGGCGAGCTCGCCCGGGTCGGCGTGGGCCACGGCACTGATCGGGTCCGGGCCCGCGTCGAAGGCGAGGTGGACATGGCAGTCGATCATCCCGGGCAAGATGGTCGCCCCAGGACACCGCAACCGGGACACACTCACATCCACCGACGTGTCCAACTCGGCCGCGGTACCGACAGCGGTGATCACGCCGTCGTCCACGAGCACAGAACCGTCGTCGATCACCTGATCCGCGGGCCCGATAATGACGCGGTCAGCGGTAATCAGTACCTCGTTCACGATTGCCTTTCCGTAGCGCGTGGGATATGGCGATGAGTTCACGGGCATCGGCGCCCAAGTCGTTGCCGGAGGGCAACGGCCGGTCACCCGCTGCGCTCCGCGGGGGAGAACGCAGGGATGTCGGCCGAGGCGCACACCGATATGTTCCGCCGATCGCCGTCCACCGCTCCACCATGCGGCGGTCGGCGGAATGCACCGGTTGCGCGCAGCAGCAATAGGCCCTGGCGGACGTGGAGTGCTCTGACAACGCCCGGTACGGACGTGCCCGCATGGGCCGGGTAGGAGGCACTGCGCGCAGCCCGAGAGTACACATGACCAGTTGCGCAGCCCAGTACGCCGCCGGCCACCGGAAGCGACGGAGCCAGGCTCAGTACCGGATGGACTGAGTCAGGGGTCGAGGCGCTCCCCGGCCGTGGGGGTGGACATGCAGCCGCCTCAGTCCCGGTTGCGCGGGGGCATCGGGAGGAATCCGCTGGTGCGGGCCCGGTACTCGGCATAGCCGGGACGATTCGCCATATGGCGTTCCAGCAGGGGCTTTCCGCTGCCGTTGATGAGCAGATAGCTCATCACCAGCGGGGCGACGGCCGAGACTCCCGCCGCAGCCGGGTCGTCGCAGGTGATGAGGTACAGGCCCCACCAGACACAGAAGTCCCCGAAGTAGTTGGGGTGCCGTGTCCAGCTCCACAGCCCGCGGTCCATGATCCGGCCCCGGTTGGCCGGTTCGGCCTTGAAGAGGGCGAGCTGCCAGTCCCCCACCGCCTCGAAGACCAGCCCGAGCAGCCAGAGCGCTGCGCCCGCGGCGGCGATCGCGCCCATCGGACCCGGTACGTACTGCGCCGCCTGGACGGGCAGCGACACCAGCCAGACCAGTGCGGCCTGAAGGAGGTAGACCATGCGCAGCGCGTACGCGTCACGGCTCCCCCGGGCCCTGTCGAGCAGCCGCTCGTAGCGCGGGTCCTCGCCGTGGCCGCCGCCCCGCCAGGCGATGTGCCCGGCGAGCCGGAGCCCCCAGACGACGGTGAGGACGGTGACCAGCAGCCGCCGCCCGCCGTCGCCGTACCCGGCCGACATGCCGTACGAGACGACGGCGACGGCCACGAAGGCGAGGCCCCAGGCCACGTCGACGATCCGGTGCAGCCCGACGGCGCGGGCGACACCGAAGGTGACGAGCATGACGACCAGGGCCGCGACCGCGGCGGCGGCGAGCCCGGTGCCGAAGGCACCCCACGGGAAGGCGTGCACTTATGTGCTCTCCTCCTTCGTCAGCAGCAGTTGCTGCACCTCCAGGTAGCGGGCGCGGAAGCCCGCCTCCGAGTAGGCCAGATAGAAGGTCCACATGCGGTGGAACGTCTCGTCGAAGCCGAGCGCCGCGACCTCGTGGGCCCGCTCGGTGAAGCGCTCCCGCCACAGCCGCAGGGTCTCTGCGTAGTGTGCGCCGAACTGCGCCCGCTCGGTCACCCGCAGCCGGGTGTGCGCCTCCGTGATCTGCTCGATGGCCTCCACGGAGGGCAGCAGGCCGCCGGGGAATATGTACTTCTGGATCCAGGTGAAGGTGTCCCGGGAGGCGAGCAGCCGGTCGTGCGGCATGGTGATCGTCTGCAGGGCGGCCCTGCCGCCCGGAACGAGCAGCCGGTCCAGGGCGGTGAAGTACACCGGCCAGAACTCGGCACCGACCGCCTCGACCATCTCCACACTGACCACCGCGTCGTACCGGCCGATGACCTCCCGGTAGTCGCGCAGCAGCACGGTCGCCCGGTCGGCGTGGCCCGCCGCGGCGATGCGCTGTACGGCCAGATCGCGCTGTTCCCGGGAGAGGGTGACGGACAGTACCCGTGCACCGCGCGCCGCCGCCCGGATCGCCAGCTCGCCCCAGCCGGTGCCGATCTCCAGCAGCTGTGTGCCGGCACCGACGCCCGCCGCGTCCAGCAGCCGGTCGATCTTGCGGTGCTGGGCGTCGGCGAGCAGGGAGCGTTCGGCGGGGAAGCCGCGGAACACGGCCGAGGAGTACGACATCGTCTCGTCGAGGAAGAGCGAGAAGAGGTCGTTCGACAGGTCGTAGTGGCGGTGGATGTTCTCGCGGGACCCCTCGAGGGTGTTGCGCTGGGCCTCCGGCTGCCGTCGGGTCCACAGGTCGCGCAGCCGTTGCAGGGACTGCGGCATGAGGGTGCTGACGTTCTCGGCCAGGACGGTGAGCACACCCACCAGGTCGTCCGCCTCCCACTCCCGCGCCATGTACGACTCGCCGAAGCCGATCAGGCCTGTCGCGCCGATCCGGCGGAAGAACGCCTCGGGGTGGTGCACCTCCATCAACGGGCCGCCCCTGCCGAGCGTTTCGGCGCCGCGCAGCCGCACCATCAGCGGCAGCCGTGCCAGGGCTCGGCGTACGGTCAGCTCGGCGCCGGCCGCCCGGGCACGGGAGCACTGCGGCACGGATGCCACATCGGGCCACCGGGCCGGATCCACCGCGTTCGTCGTCGGAATGCTCGGGGACACGGACACGCTCACTCCAGACCCTCCTGGGTTCGGTGACGGGGGCGGGGCTGTACGGGGAGTCCGCGCAGGAACAGCCGGATGCCGTGCACCCGGATCCCCGCGGATACGGCGAGGGTGGACCAGGGGTTGCGGACAGCGGCCCGCAGCAGGCCGAGCGGGGTGGCGGGACGGCGCTCGCCCCGTACGGTCGCGGTGAACGGCCGTCCGCCGTCGCGTTCCAGATGCACCGTCAGGTCAAGGCGGCTGTCGGGCTCCGGCAGTCTCATCCGGTAGCCGCCGTCGACCGGGAAGAACGGCGAGACGTAGAACTCCTTGTCCACGGTGGCCTGGTGGCGCCCGTCGGTTCGGAGCAGATAGCAGTGGCGTCCGCCGTAGGTGTTGTGCACCTCGGCCACGACGCAGACCGGGGAGCCGTCGCGGTCGTGGCACCAGTAGAGGGTCAGCGGGTTGAACACATGGCCCAGCACGCGGGCGTGGGTCAGCATGATCACCCTGCCGCCGGCGAGGTCGACTCCCCGTAAGTTCAGGAAGCGCTCCAGCCCGGCGCGGATGGTCGGCGCGGTCCCGCCGAAGTGGTCACGGGCGTCGAAGCGGGCGAGCGGGCGCAGCGGCGCCGGTAGGCGCGGGAGCCGGTCGGGGTCGACCAGCCAGAGGTAGGTGCGGTGGCGCAGGGCGTATCGCCGGGGGCTGTTGCGTAGGTGGGCCACCGTGCAGGTGTAGAGGGCGGGTACGGGGTGATGGCCGGCGGCGGCGGTCGAAGCGGCGTCGGGGGCAGAGGCGGACGCCGGGGCGGAGGCAGGCCCCGGGGCGGAGGCGCGTGCGGGTGCCGGTGCGGGGACGGGTGCCAGGGCGGGGACGGGTGCCGGTGCGGGGACGGGCTCCGAGGTCACCATCGGACCCCCAGGCTTCTCGCCGCCTCCACTCCGGAGCGGCAGCCGTCCTCGTGGAAACCCCAGCCGTGGTACGCCCCGGCATAAGCGGTGATCGGGCCGCTGAGTGCGGGGAGCCGGAGCTGGGCGGCGACCGATTCCGGCGTGTAGGCGGGGTGCTCGTAGACCATCCGTGCGAGGACACGGTCCTCGGCGACGCGGTCTGCGCCGTTCAGCGTGACGATGTGCTGCTCGGGGGCGTCCAGCCGCTGCAATCGGTTCATGTCGTAGCTGACCAGCACGGCGCCGGCGGATGCCCGGCACGAGGGCATCGTGAAGTTCCATGACGCCTGGGCGCCGCGGCTGCGCGGCAGCAGCGAGGCATCGGTGTGCAACAGGGTGGGGTTGCGGGAATAGTGGAAGGCGCCCAGCACATGGCGCTCGTCGTCGGTGGGGTCGGCGAGCAGCCGCAGGGCCTGGTCGGGGTGGACGGCGAGCACCACGGCGTCGTAGCGGGTCGTCGTTCCGTCCTCGGTGACGACCTCGGCGCCGCCGGGGAAGCGGCGTACGGCCCGTACGGGTGTGGCCGTGTGGACAGCGGTGAGCTGTTTTCCGATCCGCTGTACGTACTCGCGCGAGCCGCCGGTGACCGTCCGCCAGGCCGGGGAACCGCTGACACCGAGCATCCCGTGGTTCTCGAGAAAGCGGAACAGATACCGGGCCGGAAAGCGCAGCGCGGTCTCCGGGGAGCAGGACCAGACGGCCGAGACCACGGGCGTCATGAAGTGCGCGGTGAAGTACGCGGAGAAGCGGCCCTGCGCGAGGAATTCGCCCAGCGTCGGATCAGCGCCGGCGCCGGGTCCGGCTCCAGGGCCAGGGCCGTCGGCGAGGAGCCGCCGCGCCCGGCGGTGGAAGGCAGTGACCTCGGTGAGCATCCGCAGGTAGGGGCCGTGCAGGGCGTTGCCGGGCTGGGCGAACAGGCCCTGCGGTCCGCGCGCGCCCGCGTACTCCAGGCCACAGCCCTCGCACCGCACCGACATGCTCATCTCGGACTCCTGGGTGGTCACCCCGAGCTCGTTGAACAGCCGCAGCAGATGTGGGTACGTGCGCTCGTTGTGGACGATGAAGCCGGAGTCGACGCGCTGCACCCTGCCGTCGGAGGAAGGTATCTCATGGGTGTGCGCATGGCCGCCGAGCCGGTCGTCCGCCTCGTACAGCGTGACCTCGTGCGCGCGCCGCAGCACATGCGCCGCTGTCAGCCCCGCCACTCCGCCGCCCACCACGGCCGTACGACGATGTTCCACCGCCATGCCGCTCCCTTCACAGCTGCCGCGTTCCAAGCCCTTCGGCGGTGATTCGGTGCCGCGCCCGTACCGGATTGGTCCTGGTCGGGATCTTCTTGCGGCGGACACGTATCCGGAGAGCCGCGGTTTCGGGTGGCCCGGAAAAGTTCGCGGCGGCAGGATGTCGAGAACGGGCTGCCTGCTCCGACGTCTCCTGTGAGAGGCGCCCGGACCGGGTGTCGCAAGCAAAGGGAGTCAGGCCATGAAGTACATGCTGATGATCCTCGGCAAGCAGTCCGACTACGAGGCGCTGCGGGGCGAGAAGACGGACGGACCCGCCTGGACCGAGCAGGACCGCCAGGCGATGTTCGACTTCATGGGAGCGGTGAACAAGGACCTCGCCGAGGCGGGGGAGCTGATCGACGCGCAGGGGCTGACCGAACCCGCGGAGGGCAGGCTCGTCACCTCGACGAAGGACGGCGAGCCGGTGGTGACGGACGGGCCGTACGGGGAGGCCAAGGAGGTGCTGGCCGGGTACTGGCTGCTCGAGTGCGAGAGCATCGAGCGGGCGACCGAGATCGCGGCACGTGTCTACCAGTGCCCGGTGCCCGAGGGCGCCCCCAACTACCCGGTCGTGGTACGGCCGGTGGGCTAGCGGACGGTCGGCCACCGGACGGCGACGGCCGGGCGGCGCGGAAGCTCCGCCCCCGGCCCGAACGCCGCGCGCCGGCGGCCGGCCGCTCGAGAGCCTCCCGGGCCGCGCACAGCCCGGCCCAGGACGCGGCGGAACGCGTATGGGACCGGGCGCCGACCACGCACCAAGACCGCAGGCCGTGTTGGCCGTGTTGGCCGACCCGTAGGCACACGGCGGGTCGAGCCTCTCCCGGACGGTTCGGTGCCGCGGCGGGCGACAGCGGTACGGGTCCCCGCGGATTGGCCCAGGTCACGACAGTTCGCCGGGCAGACGCAATCTTCACTCGTACGAGTGAAGAGTCAGTCCCCCGGCCGGTCAGCGCCGAATGCGGGGTGTGAGCGAAGACCGAGAAGCGACGACGAGCAGTACCCCAGCAGCCCACGCCCGCCGAGCCGGTGGGCCCCGTCGGCTCGGGTTGCCCTGGGGGCTGGTTGCCCCGGGGGCGGGGCGCTCAGCGGGCTGCGGGCTTCGCGGCGCCGGCTGTGGCCGAGCCGGTGCCGGTGGCCGCACGCCCGAGCCGAACCGGTGCCGGTGGCCGCACGCCCGAGCCGAACCCGGTCACCACGGAGGGCGATGCCCGAGGCTACCCGCCCTTGGTCCCGCCGACCCCGTGCTCCGTGGCGATCTGCTCGATGCGATGGGCCAGTTCGAGATCCAGCTCGGTCACCTTGTGGCCGACGCTGTGGGTGTTCACCGAGACCTTCAGCTTGTTGTAGGAGAGCGTCAGATCGGCGTGATGGCCCAGGGCATCCTGGACACGGGCGATCTGCCCGACCATGGCCGCCGCAGCGAGGTGCCCCTCGAAGGTGTAAGTCCGCTCGATCCGGTCCCCGGGCGCGGACCAGCCCGGGAGCTCGGCGAGTGCGTCCTCGATCTCTTTGTGCGACAGCGCTTCCGGTGCCATGTCTGCTGCCTTCCGTCCGGTGGATGCCCGATACCCGTACCTCCCAGCCTGCCACCGGGCGGGATCGGTTTCCCGCCAATGTGCTCCCGGGGCGGCAGTTCGCTTCCGAGTCACGAGGGCGGCTTCTATGCTCCTGCGCCGGATGGGATGGTTACCGGCGGTAGCAGGGGGCGGGTATGACGGGCACGGATCACAGTGATCGCACGGATCGTACGGGCAGCACAAGACGCACCTTCGTCGCCGGGGCGGCCGCGGCGGGCGGAGCCGTGGCCGCCTTGGGCGGCACGGCGGCCGCAGCGCCCCGCCGGAGCAAGGCCGGGCAGTCCGTGGCCGTGCTCGGCGGCGGCGTCGCGGGCCTGACGGCGGCGCACGAGCTGGCGGAGCGCGGCTTCGCGGTCACCGTCTACGAGAAGAAGGCACTGGGCGGCAAGGCCCGCAGCATGGATGTGCCGGACAGCGCCAAGGGCGGGCGCAAACCGCTGCCCGGCGAGCACGGCTTCCGTTTCATCCCCGGCTTCTACCAGAACCTCCCCGACACCCTGCGCCGTATCCCCTTCCCCGGCAATCCGAACGGCTGCCACGACAACCTCGTCGCGTCCACCGAGGTGATGCTGGCGCGGACCGGCCGCGAGGACATCCGGCTGCCCTTCGCCACGCCCGGCACCCCGCCCGGCCCGCTCACCCCCGACGACCTGGTCCGCATCGTCAAGGGTCTGCTCATCACGGCCTGCAACCTTCCCGCGCACGAGGCCGCGTACTTCGCCGGCCGCGTCCTCGTCTTCTTCACCAGCTGCGACAAGCGGCGGCTGGACGACTGGGAGCGCACCCCGTGGTGGGAGTTCCTCAAGGCCGAGAAGATGTCGAAGGACTATCAGCAGCTGCTGGCCATCGGCATCACCCGCAACATCGTCGCCACCAAGGCCGAGGTGGCCAGCACCAAGACGGTCGCCAACTGCATGGAGGCGTTCCTGCTCAACCTCCTCGGGCGGGGCGCGGACGGCGAACCCGACCGGGTGCTCAACGCGCCGACCAACGAGGCCTGGATCGACCCGTGGGTGATGCATCTGCGCGGTCTCGGCGTACGGTTCGAGGTCGGCGCCGCGGTCGAGGACCTGCCGTACGCGGACGGGCGCGTCACCGGAGCCGTCGTGCGGACGCCGGACGGCGCGCGCCGTACTGTCACCGCCGACCACTACATCTGCGCGATGCCCGTCGAACACGCCAGGAAGGTGTGGGGCAAGCAGCTGCGGGCCGCCGACCCGCAGCTGGGGCGGGCCGACACGCTGGAGACGGACTGGATGACCGGAATCCAGTTCTATCTGACCGAGCCGACACCGGTGATCCACGGCCATGTCAACCATCTCGACTCGCCCTGGTCACTGACGTCCGTCGGCCAGGCGCAGTACTGGAAGAACCGGGACTTCCCCACCGACTACGGCGACGGACAGGTCCGCGACTGCTTCTCCGTCGACATCTCCGAGTGGGACCGGCCCGGCATGTTGTACGGCAGGACGGCCAAGCAGTGCACCCGCGATGAGGTCGCCCGCGAGGTGTGGGCCCAGCTGAAGGCCGCGCTCAACGACACCGGCCGTACGGTGCTGCGCGACAGCACGCTCCACTCGTGGTTCCTCGACCCGGCGGTGGACGGCATCGGCACGCCGGATCCGCGCAACGACGAACAGCTGCTCATCCACCCGACGGGCACCTGGTTCAACCGGCCGACCTCCCGTACGAAGATCCCCAATCTCTTCCTGGCCGGTGACTACGTCGCCGTGGACATCGACCTGGCGACGATGGAGGGCGCGAACGCCGCCGCCCGGCAGGCGGTCAACGCCCTGCTGGACGCCGCCGGTTCGGCGTCCCCGCGATGCGCCGTCAAGCCGCTCTACCGCGCTCCGGAGTTCGAGGGGCTCAAGCGCCATGACGAGTTCCGGTACGGGCTCGGTCTGCGCAACGCCTTCGACCTGAGCTGAAGCGCCGGCGGCCCCGGCGGTCGACTACTTTCGGGAGCATGAGTGAAGTCGCTGCCGCTGCCGGTACCACTCGCGGCTCCGGGGCCGGGGCCGGGGCGGGTGCCGGAGCGGGCTCCGATGCCGGTGCGGGGCCGCTGCTGCGCGGCTGGCGGAAGCGGCGGCGGATCAGCCGGCTCGAGCTGGCGCTGCACCGGTGGAGGGCGAGCACGCACGGAATTCAGCTACGAACCGGACTCGGCGGCGGCCCCTCAGCCGATCCGCTCAGCCGGTTCAGCCGGTACAGCCGGTACAGCCGATCTGCTCAGCCGATCCGCTCAGCCGGTTCAGCCGGCTCGTCCGGGGCCGTCAGCGGAACCTCCGGACCGGACGCCTCATGGAGCCAGCGGCGCAGGACCTCGTGGACCTGCTCCGCGCCGGCCAGTTCCACGTCGTCCGCCACCGGCGGCGTCAGTTCCACCGGCCAGAGCAGGAAGGGCCGCGCCTGGTCCCCGCCCAGGCCGCCGTGGGAGCCGATCTGCTCCTCGAAGGCGTACACCTCACCCGTCGCCGGGTCGTACGCGGAGTTCACCATGATGTCCGCCGCGTGCGGAAAGCTCGCTGAGCGCCGTACGGTCCCCTCCGCTTCCGGGCCGAGGCACGCGAGAGGGTTCTCGGCCCCCTCCCCCACCAGCTCCCCCGTTTCGAGCCGGAGTTCGGCCCCGTCGGCACCCAGCACGACCGGTCCGTGCTCCACGCTCCGTACGAGGACGAAGCCCACGCCCGGGTGCTCCGCCAGCGTCCGCAGCAGCGCCGGGTTCCGGGCGTCGATGTCCTCGCGGCTCACCCGGCCGGGCAGTTCGGGGAAGGTGACGAGGCCGAGGTTGCCGGATCCGAGAACGAGCGGGCCGTTGGCACGGGTGCGCCGCAGCCGCTGGCCCTCCTTCTCCGGACGGTGCAGCGCCGCGCGCGCCGCGGCCCGCGCCTCGGCGCCGCTCGTCGACCTCCTGGCCCGGCGCGACACGGGGAGCCCGCACCCGGCCCGTACGAGGTCCTGGAGCGTCAGGCCGTACGTGTCCGCGAAGGTCGGCCCGGGGCTCTGCCCGTGGTCGGAGAGCAGCACGATCCGGTACTCGCGCGGTGCGTGCTCGGCGACCTTCGCCATCAGCTCGATACTGCGGTCGAGTCGGGCCAGGACCTGCTCGGCGTCGCGGCTGCGCGGCCCCGAGTGGTGCGCGACCTCGTCGTAGCCGACCAGATCGGCGTAGACCGCCCTGCGTCCGGCGAGCATGTCGCCGACAACCGCCGCCACGACGACGTCCCGCTCGACGACGGTCGCGAAGGCACGGAGGAAGGGGTACAGCCCGCCCCGCTTGATACGCGGCTCGTCACGCCGTACCCGCGCACGTATCGACTGGACGATCTCGCGGACCACTTCGGCGATGAACGAACCGGCCGTACGCGTCGCGTTCGCGGGGTCGGAGAAGTAGGCGAAGTAGCCCGCGCGGGAACGGTTCTCCTTCTCCCGCCGGGCGGCCACCGACAGCACGAGCGCGAGTTGCTCCGCGCCGCCGCTGAAGAGGTTCCCGCGGCTCGCCCCGTCGCCCGCCAGCAGCCCGGGGCCACCCGTGCGCGCGATCGCCCGGCGCTGGAGCTCGGCGACGCTGGTGGGCCGGCTGCACACCATGACCTCGCCGGTCTCCTTCTCGTACCAGCGGAAGGCGGGCACATCGAAGTTCGAGCCGTGCAGGATGCCGAGCTGGCTGGCACCGGTCTGGCTGGACCAGTCGGTGCGCCAGGGGGTGAGCCGGTGACTGCCGGAGTCGCACCAGCCGGCGACCGTCCCCATGAGCGGCGGCTTCGGGCGCCCGTCGGCGGCGCCCGGACGCTCGCATACGGCGGCGGCCAGGATGTCGTGGCCGACCCCGTCGAGCTGCAGGAACACGGTGCCGGGCGCCCTCGACTGCCCGAGGCCGTCGTCCCCCCGCCGTCGGCGCCGGTCGGCCAGCCGGTACAGCCGCCGCCGGTACGCGCCGTCGTCGCGCACGGCGAGGGCCGTACTGGTCGCGGAGGCGACGGCCGACATGACGGCGGCGACCACGACAGCCGTCTCGGGCGCGACCTCGCCGCGCTGGTCGGGTACGAGCTGCAGAGCGACCAGCAGCACGGAGCCGTTGAGGAAGAAGACGAGCAGCCCGAGCACGAAGGCGGGCACGAGCAGCAGGGCACGTACGAGCGCGGGCCACACCAGGGCGCTGAGCAGGCCGAAGGCCCCGGCGCCGAGGGCGGCGGTGATGGCGATACGGGTGGCGCTGTCGCCGTCGGCGGACTGCAGCCGGAAGTCGGGGAGGACGGCGGCGAGCACGAGCATTGTCAGCGTGCTCGCTCCCCAGACCACGAGCACCCGCAGCAGGGCCCCGCCCCCGGCCCGCCATCTGCCTCCGCACACGGCGATCTCCCGCCTCGCGTATCCACCCGCACCGGGCATGCGGGCGCGCTCTCCAGCGTGGCACACGCGGATGACGGGTCCGGAGCGCGGAGGACAGTGCCGTGGGCGCCCTGATGGAGGCCCGCACCCGGTCGGCCGGAGGCCGGGGAGCTTCGCAAGGCGCGGAGCCGACCCCGTACTTGGGTGTCGTGCCGAAAGGGCGACCGATCGCTCGGACGACCGATGACGGCGCAGTCCGGGGCTCCTCCCGGCCCCAGGCTGGGGAGTGCCGTGCCTCGGAGCGCTCCCCGGCGGGAACGGCGGTTCAAGCCGTAGGCTCGAGGTACGCGCGCGTGCGTGCGCAAGTGCGTCGCGAGCGGCGGGAGGTGACGTGCCGGTGGAGATCACCTGGTGGGGGCATGCCACCGCGACGGTCGCGGACTCCGGGGTCCGGGTTCTCACCGATCCCCTCTTCGCCCAGCGGCTGGCCCATCTGCGGCGGCGCCGCGGGGCGCTCCCGCCGCCTGAGGCCGCCCTCGCGGACGTCGCTCTCGTCTCACATCTGCACGCCGACCACCTGCACCTGCGCTCGCTGGCACGGCTGCCCCCCGGCACCCTTTTGCTCGTGCCGCGCGGTGCGGCGCGGGCCGTGCCGGGTCTGCGGAGGCTGGTGACCGACTACGGGCTCCGTGTCACCGAGGTCGCCCCCGGCGACGAGGTACGGGTGGGTGAGGTCCTGGTACGCGCCGTCCGGGCGGCGCACGACGGTCGGCGGCTGCCGTACGGACCACACCGGTCGCCCGCGCTCGGCTATGTGGTGCGGGGCGAGGCGAGGACGTACTTCGCGGGCGACACCGGCCTGTTCGAGGAGATGGCCGCCGAGGTGGGGCCCTGCGACGTGGCGCTGCTGCCGGTCGGCGGCTGGGGTCCGTACCTCGGCTCCGGGCACCTCGACGCCTCGCGCGCGGCGCAGGCGGCGGCGCGGCTGGCCCCGCGCAGCGCGGTTCCGGTGCACTACGGCACGTACTGGCCGCTCGGGATGGACGCGATCCGGCCGCATGAATTCCACGCTCCGGGCGAGGAGTTCGTACGGCACGCGGCGCGGCTGGCGCCCGAGGTGACGGTGCACCGGCTGGGTCACGGGGAGAGCGTGCGGCCGGAGGCCGCTCGGTGATCCGCGATGTGGTGCGCGATGTGCTGGTCTCGGTGCCGCCGGAGTCGACGCAGCAGGCGGTGGGCTATCCGTCGCTGTTCCTGCTGATCGTCCTCGGGTCGCTCGTGCCGGTGGTGCCGACGGGTGCCCTGGTCAGCTCGGCGGCCGTGGTGGCCTTCCATCAGACGGCGCCGTTCTCGCTGCTGGTGGTCTTCGGGGTGGCGGCGTCCGCCGCGCTCCTCGGGGACATCGGCCTGTACTGGCTCGGCCGCCGCGGCGTGCGGTCGAAGAACGGCTCGCGCTGGCTGGAACGGCTCCGGGGGCGGGCCGAGCCGGACCGGCTGGAGACGGCGCAGCGGAAGCTGGACAAGCACGGAGTGATGGTGCTGGTGCTCTCCCGGCTGATCCCGGCGGGCCGGATTCCGGTGATGCTGGCATGCCTGCTCGCGCGGATGCCGATGCGTCGGTTCGTCCGGGGGGATGTGCCGGCCTGCCTGGCCTGGGCGGCGGCGTATCAGTTGATCGGGATCGTGGGTGGCTCGCTGTTCAGCAAGCCGTGGGAGGGCGTGCTGGCGGCGGTGGTGCTGACCGTGCTGATCGGCGCGGCCCCGGCGGTCTGGCGGCGGGCGTCGACCCACCGGGTCAGCGGGGGCTGACCCGGCGCCGGCTCAGCGGCGTGGTCGGGACTGACCGTGCGTCGGCCCGTCTGGGCGCCGGGGTGACCGAGCGCCGGCTCAGCGGCGTGGTCGGGACTGACCGTGTGTCGGCCCAGCGGGGCGGTCGGGGCGGCCGCGCGGCGACTCACCCGTCAGCCGGGGCGGCCGCGCGGCGGCTGACGACTCACCCCGTCAGCCGGCGCTGAGGACCCGGGACCCCCCGACCGGGAGGTCCCACAGGTCTTCCCACGGACGGCCCGCTGCCAGCCAGGCCGCGCGGACGCGGGTGATCGGCTCCAGCGGCGGCTCGGCCGAGAGCAGAAACGTCGCCCAGTGCATCGGTGCCATGGCCCGCGCGCCGAGGTCCGCGCAGGCCTGGACCGCCTCCTCCGGGTCGGTGTGCACGGGGTGGAGCAACCAGCGCGGGTCGTACGCCCCGATCGGGAGGAGGGCCAGATCGATGTCGGGATAGCGGCGGCCGATCTCCGCGAACCAGTGTCCGTAGCCCGTGTCGCCCGCGAAGTAGACCCGCCGGTCCCGGCCGTCGGTGAGCACCCAGCCTCCCCACAGCGAACGGCAGGTGTCGGTCAGGGTGCGCTTGCTCCAGTGGTGGGCCGGCACGAAGTCGAAGCGCACGCCCCCACCTCTCGAGGGCAGCTTCACCGCCTCCCACCAGTCGAGTTCGGTGACGTTGGTGAAGCGGCGGCGACGGCACCACGCGCCGAGGCCCGCGGGCACGAAGAGGTGGATGTCGCGGGGCAGCCGCTTGAGGGTGGGGGCGTCGAGGTGGTCGTAGTGGTTGTGGCTGATGACCACCGCGTCGATCTTCGGCAGGTCCTCCCAGCGGACGCCGACGGGCGTGACGCGCTCGGGCGTACCGAGGATGCGGCTGGACCACACGGGGTCGGTGAGAACGGTGAGCCCTCCGATACGCAGCACCCAGCTGGCGTGGCCGGCCCAGGTGACGGCGACGGCCCTGGCCCCGGCTCTGGGCAGCGGCCCGGGCTCGAACGGCAGCTGCGGAATGTCGCGCTGCGCCGCGTCGGGGGCGGGGCGCATACCACCGTCGCGGGCGATCCGGGCGAGCGCGCGTACGCCGGGCAGCGGAGCGGTGAGCCGGTCGGCGAAGGAGCGGGGCCAGGCCCGGGTCTCCCTAAGGGGGCGCGGCTCGGCGAGGGGGGAGCGCTCGGTCTGTTCCGTCATCGCGGGGCTCCGTTCGGGCGGGACGGGCGCGCAATGCCTTGCGCGCCCGCCTTCAACAGGTCATTCGCCGGATCGCTCATCGTCGTTCAGCTCTGCGAAGGCCGATCCGAACAGCCTCAACGCCTCTTCCACATGCGGCAATTCCAGCGGGTCCGGAGCGGTGAGTGTCCGAAGCCGCTGCTCGTCGGACGGGCCCAGTAGCAGGCCGGTGGACAGGCGTACGCGGAGCGAGTCCGGCCCGTCACCGAAGCGGTGGCCGCCGGGTACGGGCTCGCCGAGCCGGCGGGAGAGGTGGTCCTCGAGCTCGACGGAGTCGGTGATGCCACGGGCTGCGAGGGCTGGGAACAGGGGGTCGAGGTCGGCGTAGAGCTGGCTGCCCGCCTGGGGCGGTCGGCACAGGGCCCCGGCGCCGGTGACGGTTCGGTGGATGGCTGCGGCGAGGCGGCCGTGCAGCCGGGCGGCGGCGGCGACGCGGGCGGCGACCGGCCCGGGCTCGGTGAGGGCGTGGGCCACTACGGCGGCGACGGGCCCGGCAAGCACGGACCGCAGCCCGGCCAGCGCGTCGAGCGTGGCGGCGTGCAGCTCGCCGCCGTGCCAGGTGCCCGGGAAGCGGGCGATACCCGCGGGCCAGCCGGGCGGTACGAGGCCGGCGCCCAGGTCGGCGATGACGACGACATGCTGCGGGAGCATCTCGGCGGGGCTCAGCAGCACGCTGCTGACCGGGTCGTGGAGCGTGTCCCGGTAGGTCTCGTCGCTGACGATCAGCAGTCCTTCGCCGATGGCGGCCTCACAGGCCTCGTGCATCAGCTCGGGCGGTGGGACGGTCCCGCAGGGGTCGTCGGCGACGGACAGCAGCAGCACCCGCGGGTCACCGCCCTCCTCGCGGACGCGGCGTACGGTCTCCAGCAGCGCGAAGGGGTCGGGGACGCCGCCGCACTCGGCGGGGACGGGCGCGTGGTAGGCGGCGCGGCCCAGCAGCCGGGCCTGCGGGGTGTACCAGGGGGCGCAGGGGCGGGTGAGCAGCACATCGCCACCGGTCGCGGCGAGCAGTGCGAGGAGGAGTGGCTGGGCGCCGGGTGCGGCGGCGACGTGGAAACTGTCGGTCGGCAGACCACGGCGCGACCAGTAACCGCAGGCCGCCTCGAGGACGGCCGTCCCGCCACCGGCAGGCTCCGGCTCCGCCCCGGCGGCGGCTCCCAGCCGCTCCGCGAGCTCCGGCAGGACCGGCAGCCCGGGGGCGGATACCGGCGGCCCGAACGGCGCCGGCCCGCGGCTCATCGGCGCGGTCGGCTGCATCCGTACCTCACCTCCGAGGTCGATCCGCCCCCTGCTCATGCCCTTTATAGGCGCGGTATCCCACCTTCGCAGATCACCCGGTGGCGACAACGGGGCGACACGTACCCGGCGGGTGGCCGCCGGGTACTACAGGCAGGGACGGGGCAGGGACAGGGCCGGCGCGGGCCAGCCGGGCCGGGGCGGTGGTCTGGCATGGGCGGGCCCGGCCGAGCAGCAGCGGATACCGTGTGACCATGGCCGAGTCGTCGGAGTTCGGGGCGGAGCTGTCGGACTTCCGCAGCCGGGTCGAGGAGTTGCGGTCGGCCCGTTCGCTGCCGCCCGAGGAGCGCATCGCCGCCCTCGACGCGGCCCTGTTCGAGCTCCAGCATGTGGCCGACGTCCTGTGGCCCCGCTTCGAGGAGCTTGCTGCTGCCGCCAAGCGCAACGGCGCGCGGCGGGACGAGCCGGAAGTACGGCTACTGCGCGGCCTGTTCCAGCGACTGCCGCTGCCGGTCGCGCTGGTGGACCACACCACTGTGGTGCGTCGGCTCAACGTGGCCGCGACCGAACTGTTCGGCATGCGCTCCGGCTACGCGACCGGGCGCGCCCTGACCGGTCTGCTCGCCCACGACTGCCGGGCCGCATTCCGTTCCCAGGTCGCGGCGGTCGCCCGGGGCGAGGGCGACCGCAGTCTGGACGTGCGGCTCCTGCCCGAAGAGGGTGCACGCCCCCGGGCGGGCGAGACGCTGCGGGCCACGCTCGCGGCCCTGCGACCGCCGGGCGAGCCACGGCCGGCCGTACTCGCCGTCTTCCAGGACGCAGCGGGCACCGGACCGCCCGCCTCCGCGTCCGCCTTCCCCTCCGCGTCCGCCTTCCCCTCCGCGTCCGCATCCCCGTCCCCGTCCGCCTCCCCCTCTGCCCGCGCCTCCGGCTCCGAATCCACGGGCTCGCCCGCGCCCGGGTCCCCGGGGCACGCCCGCCGTCCGGCCGAACCGGAGGCCCGGGTTTCCAAGGCGCCCCGCCCGGACCTGGCCGAGGTGTCCCGTAACGCCCTGCTGATGGACCTGATCGACGACATGGCCGCCGAGCTGCTGCGGGTGGAACCGGTGGGCAGGGAAGCCGTACTCGAAGGCGCGGGCCGGCTGCTGCAAGGCCGCTTCGCGGACTGGGTGATCGCCGATCTCGCCGACGGGCAGTCCGGGGACGACTTCGGCGGCTGGCCGCTGCGCCGGATCGCCGTCCTCGGCCCCGATCCCGGGCAGGAGGCCGCCCTCGTAGCCCAGGACCCGGCTGACTGCCCATTGGTGGTCGACGCGGTCCGTGACAGCGTCTCGGCGCTGCGCGTACGCCCCGACGACCCGGACGCGTTCGGCCGGGACGCCTCCGGGGCCTCCGTACTCGTACGGGCCCAGGTGACCTCGCTGCTGTGCGTACCGCTGTGCCTGCCGGCCGACTGCGGGGTGCAGACGCCCGCGCTGGGGGTGCTCACGCTCTTCCGGACCGGTGGGCGGCGGGCGTTCGAGATGGCGGAGGCGGGGGTGGTGGACCGGATGTCGCGGCACCTCGCGATGGCGCTGCGGCAGGCCGGGCGCCGGGCCCGGCCCCTCGAGGGCCGGTGACTGAGGGGCGTACGGGAACGCGCGTCCGTCCGTGCGCGGTCAGCCCGGCGTACGGAACCACACATCCGTCCCGCGCGATCAGCTCGCGACCGGCGTACGGAACCGCACGTCCGTCGTCCCGCGATCAACTCGCGTCCGCCATCACCTGGTCGCACAGCGACGCGCAGGTCCGGCTGATCAGCCGGGAGACATGCATCTGCGAGATGCCCAGCTGCTCGGCGATCCGGCTCTGCGTCATGTCGCAGAAGAAGCGCAGGTACAGAATCTGCTGCTCACGCTCGGGCAAGGTGCTCAGCTTCGGTTTGATCGCCTCACGGTCGACAACCAGGTCATAGCCGTCCTCCTGGTCGCCGAGGGTGTCGGCGAGGGAGTAGCCGTCCTCCGAGCCCGGCAGCTCCGCGTCCAGGGACAGCGGGGTGTAGCTGTCCAGGGCCTCCATACCGAGCCGGACCTCCTGCTCGGTCATGCCCGTGTGGTCCGCGATCTCCCGGACGCTGGGACCGCGCCCGTCGAGGGAATGGGAGAGCTCGCGGTGGGCGGCCCGTACCCGGTTGCGCAACTCCTGGACCCGGCGGGGCACATGGAGCCCCCACATGTGGTCGCGGAAGTGGCGCTTGACCTCGCCGACGACGGTCGGTACGGCGAAGCTCTCGAAAGCCGTGCCCCGGGCCGGGTCGTAGCGGATCACGGCCTTGACCAGGCCGAGGACCGCCACCTGCTGAAGGTCTTCAAGGGACTCCCCGCGGTTGCGGAACTGCCGGGCCAGCCGCTCGGCCATCGGTATCCACGCCTCGACGACGTGCCGGCGCAGGGCTTCCTTCTCCGGCCCGTCGGGCAGGTGGGAGAGTTCCTGGAATTCGGCCGAGGTATCAGGTGCGTCGTCGTGCGGGTGCTTCGCTGAGGGGCGCTTGGCCTGTGCGCGTACGGTCGTCATGACTGACAGCTCCCAGGACGGCGGATCTGTTTCTCACCGCAGGAGCACACGCGCCGTGACGGACCGGGGCGCACGGAGGCAGAGCCGACTGCTCCCGCGGGCGTGCCTCCGGTCCGAAGCACGTGTCTCGCTTGCCCCTCGGTCCTTGGACGAAACTCGCACCGGGTCAGGTCGGCCGAGCCACGCCGGGACCGAACGGGTCTTCCTTCACGTTAGCCATCCCCGGCCCCGCCCGCACCCGGCCAGGGCCCCGACTGTTCTTCCCGGCGTCCGCAGCGCAGCATCCCCCGGGCCTTACAGCGCACCCGGGCCTTACAGCGCACTGGCGGGACCGCAAGCCGTCGCTTGCGGTCCCGCCAGTGCGCTGAACGTCAGCCGGGCCAGGTGCCGGTGATGCGGCGGACGCCGGTGGCGCTGCCGCGTTGGATGGTGGCCCGTACGCCGGCGCCGATCGCGCCCTGCAGAGCCGCCGCGGGGAGCACCTCGCGCCAGCGGCGGTCCTCATCGGTGGGCTCCGGGGTGTCGTCCTCGCCCGCGACGACCTTCCATACCCGTTTGAAGATCGCGCCCGCGATCATGCCGCCGATCAGGCCGAACAGCATGGACAGCAGCTTGAAGAGCAGTTTGCCCACGGCTCAGCGCCTCCTGGCGCCGGGATGGGCAACGGCGCTGTGCCTGCCGCGCAGCACCATCACCGCGGCCAGTACGAGCAGCCCTCCGACGACGGCGACGGGGGCCGGACGGCGCCGTCCTGTCTCCGCGGCCCGTGAGGCGGCCGTACGCACCTGCTCCGGCGTCTTATCGTGCACCAGGTGGGCGGCGTGGCTGGCAGTGTGCTGCATCTGGTCCCTGACCTCGGCTGCCCTGTGCTGCGCACGGCCCTTCACATCGGCCTTGGCCGCCAGTTCCTCCACCGTGGCGCCCAGCCGTTCGCGGGCCTCGGCGACCTGGCCGCGCAGTTCCTCGGGGGTCTTGGTCATCGGTGTGCCCTCTCCTTGATCTCTTCGACATCGGCCTTGACCGCGCTGATCGTCTCCTCGGGCATCAGCGGTGACGCCCGGTGGGTCTGCCCTCTGGCGAGCATCGCGAGGATCGAGGCCAGCACGAACAGCGCGCCGGCCATGATCAGCGCGGCGGCCCAGATGGGCAGCTCCAGCGCGATGGCGGCGATACCGGCGGCCACGAGTGCCTGCAGTGCGAGCAGGACCGTGATCGCGGCGCCGCCGTACAGTCCGCCGCCCCGCCCGGCCCGCTTGCCCTTCCTGGCCATCTCGGCCTGGGCGAGCCGCAGTTCGCTCCGTACGAGGTCGGACAGCTGTTCCGAGGCCTGCTTGACCAGCTCCCCCACCGGCTTGCCGGCGGTCGCGGCGGCTCGGTGGCCGTTGGGGTGGGTACGGGCGGTGTGCTCGGTGGCTTGCCCGGTGCGTTCCCGCGCGTCGGTCGTGTCGGTCACCTTTCCTCGCCTCCCTCATGTGCCGTGAACCTTCGGGCGAACCTGTGGACCCTGATCAGCCGCCGGTCCGGGCGGCCGTGTGGTGCCGACGGCGTCAGCATCAGTTCCTCGTATCGGCCCAGTGCCAGCACGACCCCGAGCATCGCTATCGGCATGAGTACGGCGACCAGCACCGCCATGGCCCTGTCCTTCCCTGGGGACCCGTATCGGCTCCGGCGGAGCGCTACGGGCCTTCGGGCCGGGTGACCCTCCGCGCCGAGGTCAAACGTCCGCGGGCGGTCTCACCGAGCCGGACCGCTCAGGAGCCATGGGCGGAATGGGCGGTGCCGGTGCCAGTGGCGGCGCCCGTTCCCGTGCCGCCGGCTGTGTGGCCGCCCGTGCCGCCCGAGGATTCGCAGGAGTTACGGGCCCGCGCCCCCTCCCGCGTCCGGGTCCTCGCCACCTGCCGCTCCGGATGCCGCCGCAGGTACTCCCCCTCCAGTTGCGCCATCCGGGTGTTGTGCGCCGCGAGGGCGTCCGGCGACCCGTACAGCAGCGTCTCGTGACGGGTCCGGTGGATCGTCGCGAGCTCCTTGATGAGCTGTGGTTCGTCCAGCGCGGCCGGGTCGACGCCGCCGCCCCGCCGCTCGCTGTCGGCCATGGGGCACTCCCTTCGATCACCCGCGTGGCCTGCCCGGCCACGCAGCGCAGCCGTGTTGCTGTCCGATCGCCGGGTACCCGCTATGGACGACCGCCAACAGATCCGCAGGGATCAGTACGGAGACCCAGCATGGAGCGAGGAAGCAACCGGCTCAATGTGCACCGGGACGACGAGATGAAGCATGAGCTGCAGGGCCTGCTGCGGTCCGGGCACCCCACCCGGGCCGAGGAGTGGCACGACCCGGAGCCGGGCGCGGACGACGACCCCGAGATCACCGTGGGTCCCGTCCCGCAGCGGGCGGAGGCCGCCGAGGCGGAAGCACTCCGCTTCGAGCTGGCCCGGCACCTCGCCCGTACGCCGTTCCCCGCCAAGCGACGGGAGCTGGTGCGCACGCTGGAGGAGCGGCACGCCCCCGACCGGCTGATCGACATCGTCGGCGAGCTGCCGCCGGAGGACACGTACGCCAATGTGCAGGAGATGGTCACGGCGCTGGGCCGGAGCACGCGCGCGTAGGCGGCAGCACGCGCGCGTAACGGCGTTCGCGACGCCGCACGGTGCGAACTCGCACGGTGCGGCGTCGCATAGTGCGGCGCGCCAGGGGTACAGCGGGTTGCGGCACCCACCCCGCGTTCCCCACACACTCCGTTCCCGAAGCGGACAGACGTACGAGAGAAGGCGAACAGCCATGGCCCAGTACGTGAGGGATGTCATGACCCCGGCCGTGACATCCGTACGGCCCGACGCCTCGCTGGTCGAAGCGGCAGAGCTGATGCGGACCCAGGACATCGGGGACGTACTCGTCGCCCAGGACGGCGCGCTGGTCGGGATGCTCACCGACCGGGACATCACGCTGCGCGCCGTCGCCGAAGGCGTGGATCCGCTGACGGTGAGCGCCCAGTCCGTGTGCACCCCCGCGCCGGTGACGGTCCGTCCGGACGATCCGGTGTCGACCGCCGCGGCCCTGATGCGCACGCACGCCGTGCGGCGGCTGCCGGTCGTCGAGGACGGCCACCCGCTGGGCATGCTGAGCATCGGGGACCTCGCCCAGGAGCAGGATCCGGACTCCGCGCTGGCCGACATCAGCCGTGCGGCGCCGGACCGCTGGCCCGGCACTTCGGTCACATGACCGGAGCGGTCATTGCCTGACCGGCAGCGGGTAAGTGGTTGTGCATGGATGATCTGATCAGGTACCGCCTCCGCCGCCGGCTCAGCGCACGGGACCGGTCGGTCTTCGATCTGGTGGCCTCCCGGCACTGGCCAGGAGCGGAGAACGTGCTGCCCAGGCTGAGCCGGAGCGCCAACCACGGTCTGCTGTGGTTCGGCATCGCGGCCGGCATGTGGGCCGTCGGCAGCCCCAGGGGGCGGCGGGCGGCGGCGCGCGGTGTCGCTTCGCTGGCCCTCGCCTCCGCCACGGTCAACACCGTCGGCAAGCGCTCGGTGGGCCGGGCGCGCCCGGGGATCGAGTCGGTGCCGCTGATACGGCAGTTGGCACGCCGGCCGCACACGACGTCCTTCCCCTCCGGACACGCGGCGTCCGCGGCGGCCTTCGCTGTGGGCGCCGCCCTCGAATCGCGCCGCTGGGGCGCCGTGCTGGCGCCTGTCGCCTTCTCCGTGGCGTTCTCCCGTGTCTACACGGGCGTCCACTATCCGAGCGATGTGGTGGCGGGCGCGGCGCTCGGCGCGGGCGCGGCGTACGCGGTACGCGGACTCGTACCGTCCAGGACCCAGCTCCCGCCGCCCGCCAGGCCGCGCACCGACGCGCCCGCCCTGCCCGGGGGCGACGGCCTGGTCGTGGTGGTCAACCCCTCGTCGGGGGCGCAGCCCACGGTGACCGATCCGGTGCGGCAGGTGCGGGCGGCGCTGCCCAAGGCGGAGGTCGTCCTCTACACGGAGGAGGCCGGACCGCTGCCGAAGGTACTGGCGGAGGCGGCGCGGGAGGCCGCGCGGCGCGGCGGCGCGCTCGGTGTGTGCGGCGGCGACGGGTCGGTGAACGCGGCCGCGGCGGCAGCGCTGTTGCACGACGTGCCGCTCGCCGTCCTACCGGGCGGGACGTTCAATCACTTCGCCGTCGACCTCGGACTGGAGACCGTCCAGGACGCGTGCGACGCGGTGGTCGCCGGCAGCGCCGTGCGGGTCGACGTGGGCCGGCTGGTCCCGGAGGCGCGGCGTCCCGGCGAGGGGCCGGAGCCCGTGTACTTCCTCAACACCTTCAGCATCGGCTCGTATCCGGAGCTGGTACGGGTCCGGGAGCGCTGGTCGCCCAGGCTGGGCGGGCCGGCGGCGAGCCTGCTCGGGGTGCTCCATGTGCTGCGTACGTCCCGGCCGGTCACGGTCCGGGTGAACGGGCGACGGCGGTCGGTGTGGCTGCTGTTCGCGGGCAACGGGGCCTACCGCAGCGTCGGCGTCGCACCGGTGCGCCGCTACGACCTGGCGGACGGGCTGCTGGACGTCCGTATCGCGCACGGCGGCCGCTTCGCCCGGACGCGGCTGCTGGCGGCGGCGCTGACGGGGGTGTTGCGGCGCTCCCCGGTGTACGCGGCCACCCGCCCGCAGCGGATCCGGATCTCCGGGCTGGCCCAGGGCACGCACATGGCGTACGACGGCGAGGTGGCTCCGGCGCCTCCGGCATTCCTGATCGACAAGGCCGAGGAGGCTTTGACGGTCTACCGCCACACACCGGGCTGACGCGTGCTGCGGGCTGATCGCGGGCTTGATGCCGGGCTGACACATGCTGACACCACTGGTGGCAGCTCACACGTGCTGACACCGGCTGATGACGGCTCACACGAACTCCGACCGGCTCGGGCCGTGCCTCGGCCGAGCCGGAGCCGGCCGGAGCCACTGTCCTGCCCATCCCGGCCACAGGCCCTTCCCCCCATCGGACATGACCACATCGTGATACGCATCTCTCGCAATGCGAGACGACCGCGTAGGCTGCGGATACCTGCTGACGCACCGTCGAGAGGGGTTCCGCCATGCCGGAGAAGGCCGCTGTCTACACCCATGGGCACCACGAGTCCGTGCTCCGCTCGCACCGTTGGCGCACGGCCGCCAACTCGGCGGCCTATCTCCTCGGCGAGCTGCGCCCGGGACTGTCCGTACTGGATGTGGGATGCGGGCCGGGCACCATCACCGCGGACCTGGCGGATCTGGTCGCCCCCGGCCAGGTGACCGCGGTGGACGCGGAGCCGGACATCCTGGGGCAGGCCCGGTCCGCCGTCGACGAACGCGGCCTGCACAACGTCCGGTTCGCGACCGCCGATGTCCAGGACCTGGCCTTCCCCGACGGCTCGTTCGACGTCGTCCACGCGCATCAGGTGCTCCAGCATGTGGGCGACCCGGTGCGCGCGCTGACCGAGATGCGGCGCGTCTGCCGGCCGGGGGGAATCGTCGCGGCGCGCGACTCCGACTACGCGGCGATGACCTGGTATCCGGCCGTGCCCGGCCTGGACGACTGGCGGGACCTGTACGAGCGGGTGGCCCGCGCGAGCGGCGGCGAACCGGACGCGGGACGCCGGTTGCTCTCCTGGGCCGGCCGGGCCGGCTTCACCGACGTCAGGGCCACCGCCGCGACATGGTGCTACTCGACGCCCGGGGAGCGCGCGTGGTGGAGTGGGCTGTGGGCGGACCGTACGACCGGATCGGCGTACGCGCGACGAGCGGTGGAGGGCGGGCACGCCACGCACGCGGACCTGCGACGGATCGCGGAGGCGTGGCGGGAGTGGGGCTCGGCGGAGGACGGCTGGTTCGCCGTCCTGCACGGCGAGGTGCTGTGCAGGCTCCCCCTGGAAGCATGATCCGTCGGCGCAACGCCGCTCGTCGGCGCGACGCCGCTGTGCTTCCGTGACAGCCGTACGACGGGCGACGCGAACTCCCCGCACCGAGGAACGCCAAGGGATTTGTCCGTTTTCCCAATAGCCGGAATCTTATTGGTTGACCTGCGCACAGGCACGGACGAGCATCTCCTCAATCGCCCAGGGATACAGCGATGAGGAGCCGTGAAAAAATGAAGGCAGTACGTTTGCACAATTACCACGAGCGGCCAGTTGTCGAGGAGGTTCCGGAGCCAGAGATTGTTTCTCCACTGGATGTCGTAGTGGAAATTGGGGGCGCGGGTCTGTGCCGTACCGATCTCCACGTCGTCGAGGGCCAGTGGAATGAGAAGTCCGGCGTGGAATTGCCGTATACGATCGGGCATGAAAACGCCGGATGGATCCGCCGAATCGGTTCCGGAGTTTCCAACCTGGAGGTCGGTGACGCCGTCATCATCCATCCGTTGATCACCTGCGGCCTGTGCCGGGCATGCCGCTCGGGGGATGACGTGCACTGCTCGGCCGGCGCGTTCCCGGGAATCGACTGCGACGGCGGAATGGCGGAGCTGATGCGCACCACCGCCCGCTCGTGCGTGAAGCTCGACCCCGGTCTGCGCCCCGCCGATGTGGCCGCTCTGGCCGACGCGGGCCTCACCGCCTACCACGCCGTACGCAAGGCGCTGCCGCTGCTGTACCCCGGCGCCGTTGTCGTCGCCATCGGCGCGGGCGGGCTGGGGCACATCGGGGTCCAGTGTCTGGCTGCGCTCACCGCCGCGGAGATCATCGTGGTCGACACCTCCGAAGCGGCACTGAGCCTCGCCGGGACGCTGGGCGCGCACCACACCGTGGATGCCGGCGGCGACCCGGTGGCGGCGGTCAAGGAGCTCACTTCCGGCCAGGGCGCGCATGTGGTCATCGACTTCGTCGGCGAGCGGGGCACCGAATCGCAGGGCATCGCCATGCTCCGCAGAGCGGGTTCCTACTTCGTCGTCGGGTACGGGGGGCATGTGAACGTCCCCACCATCGACATCATCTCGGCGGAGATCAATGTGGTCGGCAATCTGGTCGGCAGCTACAACGACCTCGACGAATTGATGACGCTCGCCGCGCAGGGAAAGGTGGCGCTGGAGACCACGGCGTATCCCCTGGATGCGGTGAACCGCGCAATGGACGATCTGGAGCACGGACGTCTGCAGGGCCGGGGAATCCTGGTTCCCGGCGCATGAGTACGCCGGCGGGCCCCATGGCGACGAACAGTTTTCCACAGCGGCTCTTCGCCGAATTCCTCGGCACCGCGTTTCTCGTTTTCCTCGGCGTCGGTTCGGTCCCCGCCACGCTGATGTTGCAGGAGAGCGGGAAGACCAGCTTCACCATGGCCGATATGGGCATGATCGCCTTTGCTTTCGCCATGGCGGTCGTGGCCGCCGTGTTCGCGATAGGGCATATCTCCGGCTGCCATATCAACCCGGCGGTGACCCTCGCCCTGGCGGCGACCGGCCGAGCCGCCCGGCGGGAGGTCCCCGGCTACGTCCTGGCCCAGTGCGCGGGGGCGGCCGTCGGCGCGGCGGCCATCGTCGCCGTACTGGGGACACGGGCGGTGCGCCTGGGTCTCGGCGTGGCCTCGTACGCAGCACCGACGTCCGCCTCCCAGGCGTTCTTCGGTGAAGCCCTGGGCACCTTCATCCTGGTCTTCGTCGTCTTCGGCGTCATCGACCAGCGGGCCCCGGGTGGCTTCGCCGGACTCCCCATCGGATTCGCCGTCTTCGCGATCGCGGTCGCCGTGGGCCCGGTCACCGGTGCCGCGCTCAACCCGGCGCGGACACTCGGGCCGCTGGTCACCGCCGCGCTGTGGGGCGGGACGGTCGACTGGTCCCAGCTCCCCGTCTATCTCCTGGCGCAGATAGTCGGAGGTCTGCTGGCCGGACGCACGTATGTCGTGGTGAGCAGGCTCCGTGCGATCCCGGCCTGACTGTTAGCTTGGCAGACCGGCCGTCGCGGGCCCACCACGGCGGCCGGCCTGTCGGGCCGGACCCTGCGGCCCTGGAAGGGACGATCATGGATGGCAAGGAGCGGTACGCGGCCGACGCCCACGACCTGCTCGGCTCGGTGCGGCGCGCGCTGATGGTCCTGGAGGTGGTGGCCGCCGCCGGGGACGGGATCGCCGCGAAGGCCGTCGCCCGCCGCCTGGGACTGACCCTGCCCACGACCTACCGGCTGCTGGGCACCCTTGTGCACGACGGCTACCTGGTCCGTCTCAACCACTCCCGCGGCTACGGGCTGGGTTACAAGCTCACCGACCTGCACCGCCGGCTGTGCCAGCAGCTCGAGGTGACCCCCGGTGTCTCGGGTGTGCTCCACCAGATCCACCAGGACTGCGCAGCCCCCGCCTACTACACCGTCTTCCGGGACGAGACCATCGTCGTCGCCGAGGTCGTGGACTCGGCCGCGGCTCCGCGGGCAGAACCGCTCGGCATCGGCTTCCACGAGGCTCCCCACGCCACAGCCTTCGGGAAGGTCATGCTCTCGTCCATGTCGGCCGCACGGCGACGGGACTATCTGCGGGAGCAGGGGCTGACCGGTCTCACCGCTTCCACCATCACCGCGCCCCATGTCCTGGACGGGCATCTGCGGGAGGTGCGGTCGTCCGGTGTGGCCGTCGAGGTGGAGGAGTTCATGCACGAGGTGTCGTGCGTGGCCGCCCCGGTGTTCGACAACGGCGGGGAGGTGGCGGGAGCCGTCGCCACCTCTGTCCCCGCCGAGCTGTTCGCGCCGCGCCGCCGGCAGTTGGAGGCCACCGTACGGGCCGGGGCCGCCCGCGTCTCCCGGCTGCTCGCGGCCGGCGCCGCGACCAGCTGAGGAGGCGGGCAGGTAGGTACTAGGCTCGTTCGTATGGAGATCTTGGGAACGTCACTGCGGGTCTGCGTCGACGACATCGAGGCCGCGGTCGGCGTCTATGAGCGGTTGACCGGCAGCGAGGCTCTGCGGTTCGAGCGGAGCGGTGTCTCCGTCGCGGCGGTGGGGGCCTTTCTGCTGATGAGCGGGCCGGAGAGCGAGCTGGAGGTGCTGCGGAAGGTCGTGGCCACCATCGCCGTGAAGGACGTCGACGAGGCACATGCCGTGCTGACCGAGGTGGGTGCCCAGATCATCGTGGGCCCGCTGCCGACGCCGGTGGGCCGGAACCTGCTGGCCCGCCACCCCGACGGCTCGGTGTTCGAGTACGTCGACCGTGGCGGGCCAGCTTCCTGACGGAACGTCAGATATCAGGGGCCGGGAATTCGGCCGGACAACGGGCGTCAGACATCAGGTGTCAGATGTCAGGTGTCAGGAGCCGTGCGTCAGGAGCCGTGCGTCAGAACGGGCTCGGTCCGGCGTCAGGACACCGTGAGGACGATCTTTCCGCGCGTACGGCCTTCCTGGCTGAGCCGGAACGCCTCGGCGGCCTCCGCCAGCGGAAGTTCCTTGTCGATGTGGACCGTGAGCTTTCCGTCGTCGGCGAGTCGGCCCAGCGCGGTGAGGTCGTCGGTGTCGGGGCGGACGAAGATGTAACGGCCGCCGGACGCCGCGATCTCGGGGTCGATGATGGAGGCGACCCGCGACGGGGACCCGGTGAGGGTGAGCGAGTCCCTGATGGCGTCACCGCCGACGAAGTCGAGCGCCGCCTCCACGCCTTGGGGAGCCAGCGCCCGCACCCGGTCGACGAGCCCGTCCCCGTACGTCACCGGCTCCGCGCCGAGCGACCGCAGGAAGTCGTGGTTGCGCTCGCTCGCCGTGCCGATCACCCGGGCTCCCTGGGCGACGGCGATCTGGACGGCCTGCGAGCCCACGCCGCCCGCCGCCGCGTGCACCAGCACCGTGTCGCCCTTGCCGACATCCGTCGCGCGCAGCGACTGATAAGCGGTCAGCCCGGCCAGCGGGAGGCCCCCGGCCTGCGACCAGTTGAGGGCGGCAGGCTTGCGGGCGAGCGTGCGGACGGGCGCGGCCACCAGCTCGGCGTAGGTGCCGACCTGCACATGGTCCTGCCGGTTGTAGGCGATCACCTCGTCGCCGGGGGCGTACTCGGTGACGGCCGGGCCGACCCCCTCCACCACACCGGCCACGTCCCAGCCGGGGATGAGTGGGAAGTGGACGTACAGGAACGGGTCGAGATACCCCGCGGTGACCTTCCAGTCCACCGGGTTGACTCCGGCCGTCCTGACACGGATCAATACGGTGTCCGGGCCCACCTTGGGCTCCGGCTGGTCGGTGATCCGAGGGGTCTCGCCGTATGCGTCGATCGTGATTGCCTTCATGTCCGGGCAACGGCGGACCGTAGAAGATCATTCCCCGGTCCGCCGCTTCCGGGCGGATGTCAGCCGGATGGCCTCATGCGGTAGTCGTACCGTTCGGGGAGCGGGTGCTCCGCGCGCGCCCTGGCCCGTACGTCCCCGGTCACCGGCGCATCGCCCGCGACGAGCCGCTCCGCGATCGCGTACCAGGTCTCCTCCAGCGACTCCTCGCCCTCGCGGAGGTCCGCGACCTCGAATCCGCGGTCGAATACGGCACGGGCTGCCGGGGCGTCGCCCTCGGCGAGCAGGATCCGCGCCCGCAGCAGCCGGAACCGGCCACGATCGCGCACAACGGGCCTCAGGCCGTCGCACACGGCACGGGCGTCCGCGGTGCGCCCGACGGCCAGCAGGGCCTCGATCGCCTCCCGGCCGAGTGCGGCCATGGCGGCGGTCCGGGCTGCGCCTCGGCCGGCCGTTCGTACGCCGCTGTGTTCCGCGGCCGCCTCGGGGCCGCGGACGCCCGGTCCGGCCGACTGCACACCGGCCGCATCCGCCGTGCCCGGGACCAGCGGCGCCATAGGCCGGGAAGATGCCTCGGTGGCGGTGGCGGTGGCAGCGCCGACTCCGGTGCCGAGGCTGGAGTCGGCACCGGAGTCGACTCCAGGACCGGTCGCCGCATCCAGGTCCGGACCGTCCCCGGCGGGCCGATCATCAGCTCCGCCGTCCGCCCCCACCAGGTCCCCCACCAGGTCCCCCGCCAGGCGGACCGCTCGCAGCAGCCGGTCGGCCGCGCGTTCCGGGGCGCCGGACTCCTGGTCCGCGACGGCGAGGCACCGCAGCGCCCAGGGGCTCTCCGCCTCGCTCAGCGAGCGCTCCCAACTGCGCGCCGCCTGGGCGCGGTCACCGGCGTGCCACTGCGCGACTCCGAGGTGGTAATCGGCCGACGCACCCGGACGGGCCTCCTCTAGGAGCTCGCGCCAGGCGGGGGCCACCAGGGACGGCCCCGGGTCCGGTGCCGGCAGAGCGAACGGCAGGCTGCCGGTGCGCAACAGATCGAACCAGGGCTGCTGCGCCTCACCGAGTGTGGACTGCTCGAACGGCGTGCCGGGGAGCTCGTACCCGGCACGCGCCACTTCGAGTGCGCCCCAGCCGGAGCCCGTCGCCAGCATCTCCTTCGGCTCGGCGTCGGCGCAGGGAAGCCATGCGGCGTAGGCCGCGTCGACATCGGCGCGCGGCAGGGCGGCTTCGAGGCGCGCCCCGGTCTCGGCGCGGGCAGCATCCCAGTCATCGCCGTGTACGGCAGCCGGGTCGGCGGACAGCGGCCCGTACGCCTCCAGCCAGCTGAATTCGGCGCCCGCCTCCAGCCGTACGTGCTCCAGCTGCGTGCGGGCGAGTCCGGCCTGGATCTCGGCGTAGCCCTCCGTGCCCGGTTCGGTCAGCCACTGCTGCCAGCGGCGCCCGCCCGGCGCCGCACCCCACACGAAGAGCTTGCGGCCGCGCAGCAGGTCGGTGGAGGTCTGCGCGAGCCCGTGGCCGTCCGGGCCCAGCGAGGCGATCCAGCGGCGGGCGCCGTCCGGCACCTCGTAGAAGTAGTCGGCGGGATGCGAGCTGCGCAGCGGATAGCTGCGGTCGGTGCCGTCCCACTCGGGGACGGGCACACGGCGCAGGCTGCGCTCGTAGCCGAAGTGCCAGGCATCCTCGGCGGGGACGAGGACACGGTTGCCCGCGCCGCCTGCGGCGGAGCCGGTGACGTCACCGGTGGCGGCCGAGGTCGCGGCGGCCTCGGGGACAGCGATGTTCGACCACCAGTAGACCGGGACGGGCCGGTCGTGCGGGTTGCGGATCCGCACCCCCACGTGGAGGAAGTCCGACCCGTCGGGCAGCCAGAGGTCGACCTGGAACGGGGTGCCGCGCAGCCGCTCCCACTCCCACAGCCGCAGCATCTCTCCGCCGTCGGGAGCGGGCACACGGGCGGCGTGCAGCGGGGCGCAGGAGAGGGTGGTGTGGCCGGTGGCGCCGATGTTCCACTCGATGCCACCGGAGAACCAGGCGCCGTTGAGTGCGAAGCCGGCGGGCTGGAAGACCGGGTTGCGGTAGAGGAGTTCGCGGCCGTCGGCCTTGTGGACGAGGGAGTGGACGCGGCCACCGAGACCGGGCAGGACCGTGGCCCGGAGCCGGTCGTTCTCGATGACGATCGCCTCGATGTCGGTGGGGCGGCGCTGCCGCCCGTAGCCGTCGAGCAGCCGTACGGGCAGCACGGAGCGCAGCGGCTCGTAGCCGACCTGGCGGGCCATGTCGGCGGGGAGGGCGGCGCTCCCCCCGCCGATGCCGGGGGCCCCGCCCCGCTCGCCGATGCGGTGAAGCTCGTCCAGCGGCCGCAGCGGGGGCAGTGGATTCTCCGGCCCGACGGGCACACCGGGCAGGGTCAGTACGGTCCGTCGCACGCTCATGGGCACGGCAACAACCTCGCTCCCTCGTACGGGCCGCCGCCGATCCGGCGCCCCCCGATGACCATGGAACACGTTCGCGGCCCGGCTGAACAGGCCCGCTCCTGATCAGGGTTGAGCAAAGGCCGCCTCCCGCGGCGGAGTGGACGGCCTCCGGCTGCCTGCCCGGCGCTCGGCACATC
>NZ_JBEXKU010000011.1:109945-123647 GCF_040609575.1 Streptomyces sp. NPDC004647
CTGCCTCGCGCCGGACGTCCGAGCCCTGCCTCGCGCCGGACGTCCGAGCCCTGCCTCGCGCCGGACGTCCGAGCCCTGCCTCGCGCCGGACGTCCGAGCCCTGCCTCGCGCCGGACGTCCGGGCCCTGCCTCGCGCCGGACGTCCGGGCCCTGCCTCGCGGCGGACGGCGCTATCCGGCGGATGGACCCTCGCCCGGCTCCGTGCCGACCATCTCGCTGGTGATGGCCCAGCGCTCGTGGTCCCGCCAGGCGCCGTTGATGAAGAGGAAGTCGGGCGAGTAGCCCTCGAGCCGGAAGCCGTACCGCTCCACGAGCCGCTGCGAGGCCTCGTTTCCGGGCTGTATGTTGGCCTCCAGCCGGTGCAGCCCCATCGGGCCGAAGGCATAGCCGACGACCAGTCCGAGGCCTTCGGACATGACGCCGCGACCGGCCGCGTGCGTGAAGACCCCGTATCCGACCGCGCCGCACCGGAACGCGTTCTGCACGATGTTGTTGATGTTGATGAATCCGGCGATCCGCCCGCTGTCCGGCTCGCAGACCAGGAAACCCGCCGCGGCCGGGCTCCCCAGTTTGGTGAGGAATGCCTCGAAGGCCTCGGGGGTCGTCGGCGGGAACAGCCACGGCCGGTGCAGCTCGACGCTCTCGTTCGCCAGGCGGAGGAACTCCTCCTGGTCCGCGTGGTCGACGTGGCGAATCGCCACGCGGGTCCCTCGTGCGAGGTAGGCATCGGCAGGCATCTCTCCATGCTACGAACCCTGCCCGGCCGGCTCCAGGTCGGCGCCTCATGCGCTTGGCACCCGGTGCCATCAGGCCCGATCGGCGGCCTGCCGTCAGGGGCAGCGCTCCGGGGGGCGTACGACCATGACCTCGACCGGGCGGCCGGCGAACACCTCACCCGCCGCCGGGCGGTGGGAGCAGACCCGCCATCCGGCCGCGAGCAGGACGATACGGTCCTGACCGCTCACGTCGGTGGCGTGAACGCTGCTCTGCGAGCCCACCGCGTCGTGGACGGCGGACAGCGGCTTGCCCGTGAAGTCCGGCATCCGCCGGGAGGCGGGTAGCGGGCTGGTTCCGGGACAGTTCTCGTCGAGCCGCACCGCGCCGAGGGTGATCTCGGCCGAGGTCTCGACCTCTCCGGGACGCGGGTCCTGGACGCAGACCTTCCAGTTGTGGTCGATCACCTGCTGGCGGCCCTTCCCGAGGGCGTCGTACGTACGGGGCATGGCGAACCCCGCGGCCTGCGCCGTCTCACGGGCGGAGCTCACGCTGAGCCCGAGCATGTCGGGCAGCGGCTTCCGGTCGGCGGGGCGGGTGGGGACCGCGGAGACAGCGGGGGCGGTGACGACGGTCAGGGCGAGAGCCAGCACCGGCACCAGAGCCGCCGCGCCCCTCATCCGCGCCGCCTGAAGAAGAGTCCGCACACGACACCGATGAGTGCCACGCCCAGCAGCGCCAGCCACAGTGGCATGGTGACCTCGGGGATCAGCAGACGGATCTTGGTCAGCCGGGTGTTCTCGAAGATGAAGACGAGGCAGAGGACCGCGATGACCGCCACCGCTGTCCTGCCGGGCGTCATGAACGTGGCGAAGCGACTTCCGCCGCCGACCCCACCGCCCCGGCTTCTGCTCGACGATGTAGTCGACGTATTGGGGCTCATCTCCGACCCTTCCTTCCGGACATCGGCCTGGACGTCGGCCGAACAGCTCGGCCGAACACCCCCTCGGGTCCAGCATGCGCCCGCGACGAGTGCCGCCGCCCCCGGACCGGTCCCTATGGGGAGGCTGCGTGATCCGTACGGGTGAGGCGTACGGCGCAGGCAGCGGCGTAGTCCGCGGGGACGGGGATGTCGGTCACAGTCCACCCCGGCGGACACGCCGGAACGGGCCCGGCCGAGACGTAGGTGACCGCGGGGTTCTCGGCGAGACCGGTGCCCGTGCCCTTGAGGTAGGCCTCCTTACGGGTCCAGCAACGGGCGAAGGCCGCGGGAAGCAGAGCGTCGGGCGTCTCGGCCAACTCCGCGCGCTCCGCCGGGTGCAGGGCCCTGGCGACCTCGGCCGCCGTCCCGGGCGACGGCACCTGCTCGACATCGATGCCGACCGGCGTGCCCGCGAAGGCGAGCAGCGCCAGGTCGCCGGAGTGCGAGAGGGAGAAGTGCAGGGGAGCGCCGGGCACGGCCGGACGCCCATGCGGTCCGCCGCAGCCGGGACAGGGCTCACGGCCGAGCTCGACCGCGGCGGGATCGCGGTCCAGATAGGCGCCGAGCAGCCGCCGCAGGGCCAGATGTGCGACGCGATACCGGTCGCGGTCCGCGCTGCGCAGGAAGCGCACGGCCTGCGCCCGCTCCTCCGCGTCGAGTACGTGCTCATCAGCGGCGGCGCGGTGCGCGTGCTCGGACACCCCCACCGACCAGACCTGCGGCGTCCCGTCCCACGGACCGGGCAGCGGTTCCGTCCCGTACCGGTACGGAACCCGCGGCCGCGGTTCGCCGGACTGCCGGGTGGCGGCATCAACGTCCGCGCCACGGCTTGATGCATCGCACGGTCGGGTCGGGACCACCCGCATGCTGGGGCCGGGCGTCCCCGGTCCGGACGTCCCCGGTCCGGACGTCCCCGGTCCGGGCGTCCGGGGGCTGCTGCCCGGCCCGGCAGCGACAGAGGGGCGGCGGTCGGTCATCGGTCGGTCTCCTGTTCAGGACTCGAGGTAGCGCAGGACGGCGAGCACGCGCCGGTGGCCGGTCTCGGACGGCGGGAGGCCGAGCCTCATGAAGATGTTGGCGATGTGCTTCTCGACGGCCCGCTCGGATACCACGAAAGCCTCCGCGATCGAGCCGTTCGTACGGCCCTCCGCCATCAGCGCGAGAACCTGGCGCTCGCGAGCGGTGAGCAGGTCCAGGGCCGATGTCCGGCGGCCGGCGCCGAGAAGTTGGGAGACCACTTCGGGGTCGAGCGCGGTGCCGCCGGCGGCGACCCTGCCCAGTGCGTCGACGAACTCGTCGATGTCGACGACCCGTTCCTTCAACAGATAGCCGACGCCCGTCGCATCCTCGGCGAGCAGGTCCGCTGCGAAGCGGGTCTCCACGTACTGGGAGAAGATCAGCACGCCCACGCCCGGCTGCTCGCGGCGGATGGCGATCGCGGCCCGCAGCCCTTCGTCGGTCTGGTCCGGGGGCAGCCGTATGTCGATCACGGCGGCATCGGGGCGGTGCTCGGTGACGGCGGCCCGTAGCGCGTCGGCGTCTCCTACGGCCGCCACGACCTCGACACCGCGCAGGGCGAGGAGCCCGGCGAGCCCTTCCCGCAGAATTGCGGAGTCCTCGGCGATGACGACACGCATGCTCGCGCGACCCCCGTTGGTCTCGGTCTCAGTCTTGGTCTCGGTCTCGGTCTTGGTCTCGGTCTTGGTCGCGGTCTCGGTCTTGGTCGCGGTCTCGGTCGCGGTCTTGGTCGCGGTCTCGGTCGCGGTCTTGGTCTCGTGACAGCAGGTTCAGCAGTTCACCGGGCCGTCAGATATGAGCAGCGTTCAGCTGGGGAGGATGACGGTGACTACCGTAGGCCCTCCGCTCGGACTGTCGACGGTCAGTGTGCCGTCGACCGTACGGACCCGGGAGAGCAGCCCGGTCAGCCCACTCCCTGCCCCGGTCCGTGCTCCCCCGCGACCGTCGTCGGACACCCTCAACCGCAGCCGCCCCGGCTCGCTCCGTATGTCGACAGCAGCCGTGGCCGCCCCGCTGTGCTTGGCGGCGTTGGCGAGCAGTTCGGCTGCGCAGAAGTAGGCGATGCTCTCGATGGCCGGGGATGGCCGCTCGCCGATGTCCGAGGTGACGGTAACCGGCAGCGCACATCCTGCCGCAAGGGTGCTCAGAGCCGTGTCCAACCCCTGGTCGAGTACGGGCGGGTGGATGCCCCGCACCAGGTCCCGCAAGTCCGCAACGGCGTGCTTGGCATTGCCCCGCGCCGTGTCCACCACGCTCAGCACACGCTCCCGGTCGGCGCCCGCCGCCACCAGCTCCCGGATCATCGTGAGGTGCATGCCGAGGCCGACCAGCCGGGCCTGCGTGCCGTCGTGCAGATCGCGCTCGATGCGCCGCAGGGTCGCCGCGGCGTTGTCCACGGCGTGCGCGCGGGTCTCCTCCAGGGCCCGGATCCGGGCCTGCGCCGGGCTGGGGCCGAGCAGTTCGCGCAGCAGTGTCCGGTGGGGTGCGAGCGCGGTTCGCAGCAGCCAGGGAGCGCAGAGCAGCAGGCCCAGCCCGACGGCCGATGCCATGGCCGTCAACGGCCAGGTGTCGAACTCGACGCCGGCGAGGACGAGGGCGACGCGCCGGGTGGTGCCGTCGGGCTCGTGGACGGTGGTGTAGTTCCAGTTCCGTACGACGGGGAGAGCGAGGAGCAGCAGACCGTAGACATAGGCGATGAACGCAGTGGCGAAGGAGAGCAAGGCCGTCGCCGGGGCGGCGACCAGACAGCCGACGGTCCGCCACCCAGCAGGGTCCCCGAGGGCGGCGCGCCGCCAGCCGAAGACGCCGGGCTCGGAGCGAAGCACCGGCGCTGCTATGTGCTCTCCCAAGAGTCCACCGCCCAGAGCGCGGTGGGCTCCCGCGAGGCCCAGAGCGAAGCGCATCGTGCCCGCGATCAGCCAGGGCCCGAGCGGGGTCACCGACAGCACGGCCCCGACGAGCAGCCCGGCCACGACCAGCCCTGCTCCGGCCAGCGCGAACGGCAGCGCGATGACGGCGTACAGCAGCGCGGCCAGGCTGCGCGGGGTGAACGGGGCCGTGAGCAGGGACCGGACGGGTCGCATGATGCTCTCAGGATGCCAGCAGCCGTCGGGAGGCACGGTCCTGCAGTGCCGTCAGCCCTCGGATCAGCGGCAACGCGAGAATCTGGTGAGCCAGCGCCACGCAGGCGTGAATGAACCACGCACCCACCAGAGTGGGACCGCCCCACGAGGTGTTGAACCGGTCATCGGGCGTGAACGGGTGGCCGAGCGCGAAGGACGCGTCCGGGCGCAGGAAATAGAGGTGCCCGGAATAACAGACGAAGACGCAAAGCGCGACCCCGACGAAGGACAGCAGGGCAGGCAGCACCACGACGAAGCTGTGTGCGACGACCCGCCCGGCGCCCGGCCGCCAGTCCTGCTCCTCCACCGGGCCCGGCCCGGTCCCGAAGCGCTGGATCATGCCTTGCTGGGCCCGGGCCGCCGCGCCACCCGCACCGACCAGGGCCATCGGGACGGCGGCGACGGCCAGCGGCAGCCCGACCGCTCCGCGGACGACCGTCCGCCAGATCCAGACCCAGATCCAGACCCAGACCCGGACCGAGGGCCGGAGCCGGAGGCGCGCCCCGGCGGTCCGGCCCCCGCTTGCCGACGGGCGGTGAGGGGGCGATGTGACAGTGCCGGACATGTGCGTCTCCTGGTTTTCCCGGCCCCGCTCAGCGCGGGACCTCTGTGCCTCCAGGCTCCCGGGCGGGCGGACGCGGCGCGATGGGGGCAATACGGCACCGCGGGGTTCGGTTAACCCCACCCCCGGGTCGAACACGGCCCGGGGGCACGGGTGTTACCGCGCTTCGCCGCTACCGCGCGAGCCGCTGTCGCCTCCCACGTCGCCTCGCCGGCGACACCGGTGCGGGCCCGGTCCGCGTCGCCCGCAGTCCACGCTGCCTCGCGTTCCACACTGCCTCGGTCATGTCTCGAGCTTCAGGGCCGGTACGCCGGGCGGGGACGGGGCGATACCGAAGGTCTGTACGTAGAGGGAGAGTTCGGCCTCCAGCGCCCGGATCATCGTGTCCGCCCTGCGGAACCCGTGTCCCTCGCCCTCGAAGGTGATGTACGCGTGCGGGACGCCGCGCCCGGTCATCGCCGCTATGAAGCGCTCGCACTGTGCGGGCGGGCATATCACGTCGTCCAGCCCCTGGAGCAGCAGAAAGGGTGCCGTGATCCGGTCCGCGTGGTGCAGCGGTGAGCGGTCCCGGTAGCGGTCGGGGACCTCGGCCAAGGGGCCGATCAGGCTCTCCAGATACTGCGACTCGAAGTCGTGCGTCCCGTCCGAGGCCCAGCCGACGAGGTCCAGCACCGGATAGATGACCGTCCCGCAGGCGTAGAGGTCCGTACTGGTGAGGGAGGCCGCAGCCGTCCAGCCGCCCGCACTGCCGCCGCGGATGGCCAGTCGAGCGCGGTCCGCCGTGCCCTCCTCGGCCAGCGCTTCCGCGACGGCCGCGCAGTCCTCGACGTCCACGATCCCCCACTGCTCGCGCAGCCTGTTGCGGTACTCCCGCCCGTAGCCCGAGGAGCCGCCGTAGTTGACCTCGGCGACGCCGATGCCCCGGGAGGTGAAGTAGGCGATCTCCAGGTCGAGTACGAGCGGCGCGTGGGCTGTCGGTCCGCCGTGCACCCACACCACGTACGGCGGGAGCTCACCGTCCGGCGCGATGTGGTCGGGGCTGTGCGGCGGATGGACATGGGCGTGGATGTCCCGGCCGCCCGGCCCCCGGAACGTCCGGGTCTGCGGCTCGGGGTAGTACGCCGGGTCGATGGCGTCGCGGTGCTCCGCGCCGATCGCCCGGGTGCGACCGGTCGCGGTGTCGAGCTCCACCAGCTCGTACGAGCTGCGCGGACCGGCGGCGACACCGACGACCCTGGTGCTCTGGACGGCGAGGCTGGGTGCCCACTCGGTCCAGGGACCGACGGCGTCGCAGAGTTCACCGGTCTCCGGGTCGAGTATCCCGAGCGCGCAGGCGCCGCGGCCGTGCAGCACGGCGATCAGCCCGCCGGGCATCGGGGCGAACCAGCGGAAGCCGATCCGCCACAGCGGACCGCCGAACTCCTCCTCCCGCGGGCACAGCGCGGTGGCCTGCCCGTCCTCCACCGCGACGCGGTAGAGGTTCCACCAACCGCTCCGGTCACTGACAGCCAGCAGGGCCCCGTCCGGGGCCCACCCCACCTGGACGATGGACTCCCCCTCGCCGCCCTCTCCCCCGATGCGCTGCCCGCCTGCCAGGGTCCGTACACCCGTGAAGCCACCGTCGGCGGTGACGTCCGCGAGCTTCAGCTCGGTGCCGTCCCAGGGCTTCTGCGGGTGGTCCCAGGCGATCCACGCCGCCCGCCGCCCGTCCGGCGACAGCTGCGGCCCGGTCACGAACCGGTGGCCGTCACCGGTGAGTTCGCGGACGGCCGTCCGGTCCTCGGCGGCCGATCCGTCCAGGGGCACAGCGGCGATGACCCGACGGACATCGGTGGGTGCCTCGCCGGTGAACTCCTCCAGTACACACCACACTTCACCCCGGCCGGGGAGCAGCAGAGGATCGGCCCAGCGCAGCCCGCCGCCCACCGGCGAGACGGGGGTGAGCGGCCGGGGAGCCGGGAAACCGGGGGCCTCGGGCTCGAAGGCGTACAGCCGCTGGTCGGCGAAGTGGACGAATACGCCCAGGGGACCGCCTTCCTCCCGGGGCACCCCTGCCCACGGCTGTCCCCCGTACTCGATGACCCTGCTGCGGACGTTCCACGGCGCGGGCAGCAGGGGCCGTTCAGTGCCGTCGGAGCGCCGACGGACCAGCGCCCGCCGGCCGCTCTCCTCGGGCCGGGGCTCGGTCCACCATGTCTCGTCGCCGACGGAGCCGACGAACTCCGGATGACCGTCGTGGGAAGCTGCCAGCGCGGCACCGATCGGTGACTCCCATGCGCCGTACGGAGCCGTGGACACCATGGCCTCATCCCTCCCGGGAATCGCTGTTCTCGGCGACGCTGCTCTTCAGGAAGTGGTCCAGGACCCGCACGCCGAAGTGCAGTGCCTCGACCGGGACCCGCTCGTCGACGCCGTGGAACAGCGCGGCGTAGTCGAAGCCCTCGGGGAGCTTCAGCGGAGAGAAGCCGTAGCCGGTGATGCCCAGCCGGGAGAACTGCTTGGCGTCGGTCCCGCCCGCCATGCAGTACGGCACGGACACCGCACCGGGGTCGAAGAGTTCGACGGCCCGGCGCATCGCCCGATAGGTCGGGGAGTCGACGGGCGCCTGGAGCGCGACCTCCCGGTGGTGGAATTCCCAGTCCACATCCGGACCGGTCAGCCGGTCGAGGGTGGCACGGAACTCCTCCTCGCCGCCGGGGAGCATACGGCCGTCCACGTACGCCGTCGCCCGGCCCGGGATGACGTTGAGCTTGTATCCGGCGTCGAGAATCGTCGGGTTGGCGCTGTTGCGCACCGTCGGCTCGACCAGGGAGCCGGCCGGGCCGAGCTCCGCGATCAGCGCGTCGACGTGCGGGGCCAGCTCCGCGGGGTCCCCGGCGGACAGATCCGTCTCGATGCCGTGCAGCGCGGCGAGTTCGGTCAGTGCCGCCCGTACGGTCGGGGTGAGGCGGACCGGCCACCGGTGCTCGCCGATCCGGGCGACCGCCGCGGCCAGTCTGCTCACCGCGTTCGCCCGGTTGACCTTGGATCCGTGCCCGGCCCTGCCGTGCGCCGTCAGCTTGAGCCAGCCCGTGCCCCGCTCCCCCGCCGCGATCGGGTAGAGCCTCCGGCCGTTGGCGTGGAAGGTGAAGGCTCCGGACTCGCTGATGCCTTCCGTGCAGCCCTCGAACAGCCCCGGGTGTTCGTCGGCGAGGAAGCTCGAGCCGTAGGCCGCGCTGTCCTCCTCATCGGCGGTGAAGGCGAGCACGATGTCCCGGCGCGGCCGGACGCCCGCGCGCGCCCAGGCCCGTACGACGGCGAGGACCATCGCGTCCATGTTCTTCATGTCGACCGCGCCACGACCCCACACCACACCGTCCCGGATCTCCCCGGAGAAGGGGTGTACGGACCATTCGGCGGGATCGGCGGGCACGACATCGAGATGCCCGTGGACCAGCAGTGCGGGCTCGCCGGGATCGGAGCCCTCGACGCGCGCCACCACATTGGTACGGCCCGGTGCCCGCTCCAGCAGAGTGGGTTTCAGCCCCGCCTCGGCCAGCCGCTCCGCCACGTACTCGGCCGCGGGCCGCTCCACGCAGTCCCCGCCGCCCCGGTTGGTGGTGTCGATGCGGATCAGTTCCGAGGTGAACCGCACCACCTCGTCCAGCGCCTGAGTGTCGATCGCGTCAGCCATACTGCTCCTCCACTGCGGACGAAACGATGGTGGTGACGGCCTTGAAGCAGCGGATGCCGTCGTACATCGTGCCGCTCGTGTACGCGACGCGGCGCTCTCCCGCGGGCACCACGCCCGGCACCACCGTCGCCGCCCCCGCCAGATGCTCGGCGTCGAACTCCAGCTCCACGGTGAACGGCCCGCCGCACGCGGGATCGTGCCGCACCGCGAGCGCGGCCGCCTCCTTGGCCGCGGCCCTGATGTCCGCGGCCGTACGGGCCGGGGTACGGCACACGGCCGCATACCGCGAGACATAGTCCTTCACCGCGACGCCGGCCGCCCGGGGGGCGTATCCGCGGGCGTCCTCGCAGGTGCGGTCGTCGCCGGTCACCAGCACCACCGGCACCCCGAACTCCGCCACCACCAGGGAGTTGAGCAGGCCCTCGCTCGCGCGCGTGCCGTTCACCCAGACCCCGGTGACGGAATTGGCGAGATAAGTGTGGGCCAGAACCCCTGCCGTGCCCGCGCCCGTGTGGTAGCCGACGAACGCGACACCGTCCACATCTCCGTGCTGAACTCCCTCGACCATGCTGAGCGACTTGTGCCGGCCGGTGAGCATCTGCGCCCGGTCGTCGAGCCGCTCCAGCAGCAGGTTGCGCATCGTCCAGTGCGCTTCGTTGACGAGCACCTCGTCCGCGCCGCCGTCGAAGAACCCGGCGATCGCCGCGTTCACATCCGAGGTGAACAGCGGCCGGCAGCGCTCCCACTGCTCACTGCCCGGCAGCACGTCTGCGGGCCAGGTGACGCCGGTCGCGCCCTCCATGTCCGCGGAGATAAGGATCTTCATGCCTTGTCACGTTACGCGTTCGCCAGGAGCTCGGACAGGCTTGTGGATAACTCGGCATGCCGCCACGGGCCGCTGCCCCCACAGGCCGCCACCTCCGCAGGTCAGCGCCTGCCGGGTCGCCCCGTACGGCCCAGTACGAACCACTGGGCAGGCAGATCTATCCGCGTGCCGTCCGCCCGGTGCTCGGTCTGGGCGAGTGCTGTGTCGCCCCGCGCCAGCACGTCCAGCCCGGCCTCCCGGAGCAGCCGCGGCACTTCCGAGTCCTCGGCCTCGGCGGGCCGGAGCCCGTGTGCGAAGACCGCCGCGAGCTTCGGCGGCGGACCGCCGGGGGCCTGCACCAACTGCTGTAGCACCGCCTTGGACCGCGATGTGAGCTCCACGACGAAGGCCCTCCCGCTCGTCCCGATCAGGGCGGCGACCGCGGCGGCGACCTGCGGGCGGTCCTTCTCGTCGCTCTGGTGGATGACGGCCCGCATATAGACGTTGCTGTCGCCCAGCCGCTCGTGCAGCTCCCGTATGGAGTCGGTGTCCGTGAGACTGAGCTGCCGGAATGTGGCCACGCCCCGCAAGTCGGCGCGGCGCGCATGTTCGACCGCCGCCGTCGAGAGGTCCACGCCGACCGCCGTGGCGAACCGGGTGGCCAGGTAGCGGGTCTGGGTGCCGTTCCCGCAGCCCAGGTCCACCACGGGCAGCGACGTGTCCGCGTACGGCGCGAACCACTCCATGTGCGGAGCCGCCGTGAGCGCGGGATCGGAGTCCCAGATGGCCTCGCCCGGAGCGTCCGAGATATCCCTCCAGAAGCTCTCCCAGGCCTCTCTGTACTGATGCGACACGCTCACGGGTACTCCCCAAGGATTCGACGGACCGTCAAATCTTCCACCGGGACCCCCGGGGCGCGGCAAGAGCCGGTCGCGTACCTTCACCCCGTGTTCGAGCCCGCGCCTCGGGGGGCCGACGAGCGCGCCCCGCGCGCCAGCGACTGCTCGAACCACACTGTCTTGCCCTGCACCGACCCGCTCGCACCCCACTCCCGCGCCAGCGAGCCGACCACCCGGAGCCCGCGGCCGGACTCGCTCTCCCGGCCCGCGTCGAGCAGCGTCGGCAGGGCGTGGTCGCCGTCCGACACCTCGAAGAGCAGCGCATCGGCCCGTACCATTCGCAGCACCACGCGGTCGGTGTGCGCGTGCCGCACCGCGTTGGTCACCACCTCGCTCACCAGCAGCTCGGCGGTCTCCACTGCCTCCCCCAGGCCCCAGTCCACCAGCTGCCGGCGGACCAGCCGCCGCGCACGGCCGGCCTCCCGCGGATCGACGCCGAACCGCCACGTGGCCACATCCTCGGGCGGGATGCCGCCCAGCCGGGCCATCAGCAGGGCCACATCGTCCTTGCGGCCGTCCTGCCCGTCGCTCCGGGAGGACGCGGCCAGCGCCCGGATGATGGTGTCGCACGCGCTGTCCATGGACGCCGCCGGGTGCGCCGCGGACTCGCACAGGGCAGCGAGCCCCGCCCCGATGTCCTGACCGCGCACCTCGACCAGGCCGTCGGTGCACAGAACGAGCCGGTCCCCGGGCGCCACCCGCACCTTCACGGTCTCGAAGGGCACCCCGCCCACCCCTATAGGTGCGCCGGTCGGCAGCTCGAGCAGCTCGCTGCGGCCGTCCGCGGCCCGTACGAGCACCGGCGGGATATGGCCGGCGTTGGAGATCAGCAACTCGGAGCGGATCGGGTCGTACACGGCGTACAGGCACGTCGCGAGATAGTGCTCGCCGAGCCGCCGCGCCAGGTCGTCGAGGTTGCGCAGCAGCTGCGCGGGCGGCATGTCCAGGGCGGCGAGGGTCTGCACCGCCGTGCGCAACTGGCCCATCATGGCAGCCGAATTGAGGCCGTGCCCCATGACGTCACCGACGACCAGGGCGGTGCGCGAACCCGGCAGCTTGACGGCGTCGAACCAGTCGCCGCCCACCCGTCCCAGCCGCGCCCCCGGCAGATAACGGGTGGCGGTGTCGCAGCCCGCCATGCGCGGTGTCACCTGCGGCAGCATGCTGTCCTGGAGCGTCTCCGCGACGTTCTCCTGGTAGGTGTACATGCGCGCGTTGTCGAGTACGAGCCCGGCACGGGCGGCGAGTTCGGCACCCGTCGTACGGTCGATGTCGTCGAACGCCTCGCGCTCCGGCCGGCGCAGCAGCACCATGAAGCCCAGCACCACATGGCGGGCCTTCAGCGGCACGATCAGGATCGACCGCCCGTTGATCAGCGGCCGCAGGTCCCGCTTCTCGAACTCCCCGGAGATCCGGTCCCCCAGCTCCTCACTGATACGGGGGATCAGCACCGGCTCCCCGGTGACCATGCACTGGAAGAACGGCGTGTGCTCGGGGAAGGCGATGGCCTCCCCGATCGGCACGGTGTCGTCCCAGCGCCCGGGTTCGTCACTGTGCTCGACCCATACGCGGTGCCAGACGGTGGTGACATCGGGCGCACCGTCGGGGAATCCCTCGCCGGCCGACACCTGGGCGCGCAGATGTGTCCCCGCGAAGTCGGCGAACCGGGGGACCGCGGCGCTGGTCACCTCGCGGATGGTCCGCTCCAGGTCCAGGGAGCTGCCGATGCCGCTGCTGACCTCGTTGAGGAATTCCAGCCGCTCCCGGACGGCGGCGTATTCGAGGTCCTGAGCCGGGTGGGAGGGGAGCGGGGCGGCCGGGTGGGAGGGGAGCGGGGCGGCCGGGTGGGAGGGGAGCGGGGCGGCGAGGTCGGCGGGAAGCGGGGCAGCAGGGTCGGAGGGAAGCGGGGCAGCGGCGTCCGCACCGTGCGCGGGACCGGTGCCGCCGGGCAGGGCACGGCGCCCGGCCCGCCGGGGAACGCCCCAGTCCGGGGTCACGGGCACCCGGTCGTGGCGGCTGAACTCCAGGACGGGGTAGCCCAGTTCCAGGACCTGCGAGACGATCCGGCCGCTCTCCCCGACGCTCATGCTGGGCAGGATCTCCGGCAGCCTGCGGGCCAGTTCGTCGGCGCCGGGGAAGTCGGTGTGCAGGGCGAAGCCGGGGGCGATGCGCTCCCCGTAGCCGCCGCTCCCGCGGCCTGCCCCGCCGACGCTGCCGGCACCACCGCGAGCACCGTCCGGGTCGTGGAGCCGGGCGGCGTCCGCGGCGAGAACCAGCAGCCGTTGGGGCCCGGGTCCGACGAGCGGGTACGCCCACCACAGCACGTCCAGCGGCCCGGAGCCCATGCCCGCCGCGCCACCGACGCCCGTGTCGGAGAGCCGTGCGCGGCCGGCGGCGGGGTAACCGGTCTCGCCGCTGATCGAGGCCTCGAGGTCGGGCCCCGCGTCCTGGTACGGCTCGCGCCCGGCCGCGTACGGCTGTCCGGCCCCGTACGGCTCGCTCCCCGGTTGCTCGTACCGCTTGTGCGAGGCTTCTTCGTACCGCTCGCGGGAGGCTCCTTCGTACAGCTCGTGCGAGGCCTCTTCGTACCGCTCGCGGGAGGCTCCTTCGTACAGCTCGCGCGAGGCTTCTTCGTACGGCTCGTGCGCGACGGGCTCGGCGAGCGCGCCGTAGACCGGCAGCAGATCACCGGCGGGCGTGCCGACGGCTTCCTCCCGGGTGGCTCCGAAGAGCTTGCGCGCACCGGAACTCCAGTGCGACACAAGGCCGTCCGCGTCCACGACGACGACAGCGAGCGGGACCCGGCCGGACAGGGCGCTGCGCTGCGGCACCCGCTGCGGAAACCCAAGGTCCATGGCTGGGACGCTCCTTCCCCGCCGCAAGATCTGCGGCTCCTTCACCAAGGTACGGCTCTCGCGTTGCCCCGC
>NZ_JBEXKU010000012.1:0-123594 GCF_040609575.1 Streptomyces sp. NPDC004647
TCTCGGCTAACCTGTATTTTGGGTTTGTGTTGGGTTTTACGGCGTTTTCGTGGAGGTTGGGTTGGTGGGGGGGCGGGGGGGGCGGCGGGCGGTAGGGCGAGGCTCCCCCCCCGGCCGGCGTGGTGGCAATCCGTTCGACATCGAGCCGCGGACGCCGGTTCTCCGGGACAGAGTGCGTTCCACAGGTGGTCGACCGGACAGGCCGTCCCGATGCGGTGTCCGGTTCCGCAGGCTCGGTACTGCGCGGAGGAGCCTCGGGCTCGCGTCGTCGGGGCATCGGAGTATCGGAGTATCGGAGTATCGGGAGCGTACGAACCAGTGGGTCAGCGGCAACCGGGGCGGGAGCGGCAGGGCTGCTGCGCCCGGCCCGTCCGGCCCGTCCGGGTCATTGCGCGGGACGACGCGCTGACGCGGCGTTGTCCCGGGTTCCGAAGTACTGCGCCCACCACGGCCCGTCGGGGCTGCCGAAGTTTACTCCGACACCGATCTCCTTGAACCGGCAGTCCAGAATGTTCGCCCGGTGCCCCGGGCTGCGCATCAGGGCCTGCATCACGTCTGCGGCGGTCGGGTAGCCGCGGGCGATGTTCTCGCCGAGGTTGACCCACTTCTGGTAACCCACCCGTGCGGCTCGGGTGCTGGGCTGCGAACCATCGGGGCCGGTGTGGGACAGGCCGCCGCCTTTGGCCATGACGTCGGCGTACCGCTGGGCGGCGAGGGACAGCGCGGGGCTCACCCGCAGCGACTGGCAACCGGCCGCGGCCCGCTCCTTGTTGACCAGCTTGACCACCTCCGCGGTGGCAGTGGCCTGCTCGGGAGACATCCCCGCAGGCGACTGGGCGGCGGGGCCGGCGGACGGCTTGTCGGCAGGCTTGGCCGACGGCTTGGCCGAGGGCTTGTCCGCGGGTTTGGCCGACGGCTTGTCGGCAGGCTTGGCGGACGGCTGGGAAGACGGCCCGGCGGACGGCTGGGCGGAGGGCCCGGCGGACGGCCCGGCGGACGGCCCGGCGGACGGCCCGGCGGACGGCTGGGAAGACGGCTTCGCAGACGCAGGCGGATCGAACGACGGCAGGGTCGAGGGCTGCACCGACGGCGACGGGGTCGTCTCAGGGGACTGCGGCGCGGACGACGGCTCAGCCGACGGCGCGGCGGAGGACGGTTCGGCGGAAGGCTGGGAGGACGGAGCGTCAGCAACCGGTCCTGAAGGCGCTTGTGAGGGCTTCGCCGCGGACGACGGCTCGGCGGAAGGCCGGGAGGACGGAGCGTCAGCAACCGGTCCTGAAGGCGCTTGTGAGGGCTTCGCCGCGGACGACGGCTCGGCGGAAGGCCGGGAGGACGGCTCAGCCGCCTGCTCGGCGGGCGCTTCGGGCGCCTGCTCGGCGGTCGGCGGCTCGGCGGGCGGCGCGGAGGACGGCTCAGCGGACGGAACCGTAGAGGGCTCCGCGGACGGGCCGGCAGGCTGGTCTGCCGAGTCGGCAGGACGGTCGGCAGCTGACGGCCCGGCAGGCTGGTCGGCCGACGGCGCGGTGGACGGCTCCATGGACGGCTGGGTGGAGGGCTCTGCGGAGGGCTCTGCGGAGGGCTCGGACGTCCCCTCAGACGGCTGCTCCGCATCCGTACGGCTCTCCTGCGGTGCGGAAGGCTCCTCCCCCGGGGGCCGGTCCGCCTGCCGCTCGGGCGTGGATTGCGCCGGGGCCCCAACGGTGCCCCTTTCGGTATGGGTTTGAGGCGGTACCGGGCGGGCCCACGCTGCGGCGGGGATGCCCCAGGTCGCCGCCAGGATGACGGCGGCGGGCACGATGAGCCGCAGCTGCGTTCTGCCGTTCCGGTTCGGATGGCGTCGGAGGACGCGGCGGGACCGCCGTCCTCTGGTTTGGGTGATCATGACGCATCCATACCCGTGGGCCGTTCCCGGCTGACTCGGCGAGAGAGCAGATGGGGCATCAGATCAGATAATTTCACTCCGTCAGACTTCCGCCGCCCGGGCGGCTTCGGCCATCCTCCCTCTCGGTCGAGCGGTCGCGTCAACGGCCGTGTGCCATGGCGGATACGTCGTCCGAGCATCGGCCGCCCGTAGGAACCCGGGCGGCCGACGGTGCGTCAGTGCACGGATTGGCCGCGGCCGATGGCTCGTCAGCGGTGCCGGGGGAACTCCACCACCTGCTGGTAGGTCGGCCGGTTCTGCCAGTGGACGGTGTCGTGGGTGAGCCCGCCGACGGGCCGGTGGACGATCGCGTCGGCGCACCACTGGTCGCCGGCCTTGCAGTCGGCGTCACCCGGATAGATCTCGGCGGCGCTCTTCCCCGCCGCCTGCTTCAGTGCCGTGAGGAGCGTGTCACGGCAGGCGGAGAGGTCCCCATTGCCGCAGTAGGTCCTCGCGAGCTTCCCCTTCACCGGCTGCCCGAGGACCTGTCGCAGGTCCTTGTCGACATAGCTCCACCAGCCGAACTGGAAGGCGGAGCCCGCGTGCGAGCCGGTGGGGCCATGGCCCGCGGAGGGGGACTCGTCGATGCCGAGTCCGGTGCGCAGCGCGTCGTAGAGTTCGCCGCCGAGTCCGGGTTTGAACTCGGCCTCGACCAGAAGGGGCCACCAGGCGTCCATGAGGCGTACGGCATCGGGGTGTGTGTAGGTGCGCGAGCCGGGGGTGCTCTCGCGTCGCTGCGCGCCCGCCGCGAGCCAGGACTCCAGCTGCTCGACTGCGGTGGCGAGCCCAGGGTCGGTGACGGGCTCGCTGCGCAGCACCTTCAGCAGTTCCGGCAGTACGGCCTCGCCGCGCAGATCGGCGAGGGCGGCGTCGCCCATGGCACGGGTGAGCGAGGCCCGTGTCACTCCGCCCTCGGCGACGAGCTTCGCCACCCGGTCGTCCAGCAGATCTCCGCGGTGCACGGAGCCGTTGCCGGCACCCGCTGAGGTGTAGTCGCGTGCCTGCTTGTTGTTCCAGGAGATGTAGTAGTCCTGGTCGACGGAGTGCGGATGCTGTGCGGGCGGGGTGTACGCAGCTGTGTTGGCCGCTGGGTCGAAGTCCCGCCATTCGTACGCCTTTTCGGCGCTGATGGGCAGGGACGGGTCGACTCCTTCGGCCCGTACGGGGTTCAGCCCGCTGTTGTAGTACGCGGTCTGCCGGGAGTCGGCGTAGAACCAGTTGAAGGCGTAGCCGATGTGCTGGGCCGCACGCTGGAAGGACTCCGCGTCGCGCACGTAACCGGGGTCGTTCAGCATCTGGAAGCCGATGATCGAGTCGGCCTCGTGGCGGTAGGTGGAGCGCAGCGAGGTGTACACGACGGGCTTGCCGCGGACGGTCGCGCGGTGCGTCACCGTCCCGTACGCCGTGCGGTACACCTGCATCCGGTACGAGCCGGCGGCCGTGGAGTCGGCCAGGGACGGCTTCCAGGCGTTGCGGCGCTCCAGCTTGTCCATCGGCTCGCAGCGGCCGTCGCGGCGGTAGTGGGTGGCGTCCTCGGTGGGCGCCGAGCCGTCCGGGGAGCAGAGTTCGACCGCGTACGTGTCGGTGATGTCCTGGCCCGCGGAGGTCGCGCTCCAGGCGTAGTCCTGGCCGCGCCCCAGCTGGACGTACAGACCGATGCCCGCGAAGGACGCGCCACGGGCGCTGATGCCCGGGCCCTGGAGCTCCTGGAGCATCAGCAGTTGCGGGGCGAAGTAGCCGGTCTGCGGGCCGAAGACGGCGACCGGGTTGCCGCCGGCGGTGCGCTTGCCGGAGACGAGCAGGGCGTTGGACATCCCGCGCTTCCGGGAGAACAGATCCCCGGGCAGCACCCCCTTGTCGTACATGCCCTGGAGCGGCCTGAGCTTCCGCGGGGCCTTCACCGGGTCCTTCACCGGGGTCTTCCCCTGCTGCGCGGCCGCGCCCTCGCGGTCGTACACCAGCGGCTCGGGGGTGACCGAGCCCGGATCGGGCATGGCGGAGCCGCGTGCCTTCGCGGGTTTGCCCGCGTAGGGGAAGCTGCGGTCGTGGACGGTCAGCACGGCCTCGGGGTCGTTGCGCTGCCGGAAGGACTCCCACACCTCGGTGCCCTCGGTGAGGCCGTACTTCTGCTGCGCGGCGAGCAGCGAGAGCGCGGACTGCACTTCACCGCCGCCGCCGTTGCCGAAGAGCCCTCCGACGACGGAGGCGAGCGCGATCAGGTCGGTGAGCCGGAACGGCGCGATCTCACCGGCGTTGGTGACCGCGTCGATGTGGCCGGTGAGTACGTACTCACCGGGGAAGTAGCGTCCGTTCTTCGACTTCTCCCGGTAGGCGTTGATGCCGTCGATGTACGCCTGCGCGTCGGCCATGGCCTGCTTGCCGCGCTCTCCCCCGGTCGCGATGATCCGGTCGATCTGGCCCTGGAGGTCCTGCTCGGTGTACGGGGCCTGGCGCCAGAAATCCTGCTCCAGGCCCTGGTTGGCCGCCGCGCCACCCGCGAAGGGGGTCAGCTCTCCGCGGCCGATGTGCCGGAACAGGTCCATGATCCAGAGCCGGTCCTGCGCGGCGGCGTATCCGGCGCCGAACTCGGTGCCCTCGCGGGTGGTGCCCTGGATGTGCGGCACGCCGGTCCTGCGGTCACGGGTGATGGTCACATCGGAGCGTGGCCGGGTGACCGATTCGACCTGGTTCTCGGGCACGCCGAAGGAGGAGTCGTTGAAGAATTCGGTCAACTTCTCGTCGGTGAGGGAGGAATGGCCGTCGACGAGGTCGTCGTACCGGCCGAGCTGGTCGGAGCTGTGGGCGGGCCGGGTACCGAGGACGCGGTGGGCGAGGATCTCGGCGAGGGTGGCATTGCCGTTCTGGCCGGGCGGCAGAATGTCGGCGCACTGGTTCCCGCAGAGGTCGGCGCCGGCCTCGCTCTCGCTCTTCCCGGCGCCGGCGGCCTGCGGAACGGCGAGAAGCCCCGCACACAGCGCGAGCAGGGCCGCGGCGGCAAGCGGGCTTCGTGGGCGTATGGATCTGCGGACGGTGGGGCGTGGGGTACGCCGTCGCATTCCTGCTCCTCCCGAAGACGGTGGGCCGGAGGTTACCGCCGGTACGACATGGCTGGAAGATGAACAGCCGTCACCTTTTCCGCATCACCACGCCTTTGGGCTCAGGTGTTCGAGGGATCCAAATCGCTCCGCCGTTCGTCTCACTCTTATCGCCGAAGTACGAGCGACGGAGGTGGCAAGGGATGGCCGGATTCAGAAGTCTCGCGGAGCATGTGCGCGACCCCCGGATCGAGACCCGGCAGCGGCGCACCGCTCTGCGCAAGTGCCTGGAGAAATTCGCCCCGTACGGACACCGCGCGACCTGGCACCATCTGTGCTCCCGGGTCGGGATCGGCGCCGAGGACCGGCAACCCGATCCGGGGCGGCTTGTCGCCGCACTGGCCGAGCTGGAGGAGGCGCGAGCCGTGTGGCTCGCGTACGACGTGGAGTTCGCGGCGCGGCGGAAGCGCGAGAAGCTCGACGGCATCCGTAAGCCGAGCGCCCTCGACGACTGGCACCGCTGCACCTGGGGCGGCTGCGGCATCGCCTGGTGCGACGACCCGCGGGTGCATCCGTCCGGATTCCTGCCGGAGGTGCTGCACCGCCTCATCGCCGCCCTGGAGTCGGAGCCGGGCGCCGGCTGCCCGGTCTGCTCGGACGACCGGATCGTCTGGCGCCGGGGCCTCGACCACCACCCGAGCTCCGGGCCGGTCTGCACGAGATGCGGCATCGTCGTGCCGCAGCCCGTACTGACGGCCGAGGCGCTGGTGGAGGCACAGAGACCCCGCCCCGGGACGCTCGTACTGGCGCCCTGATCCCCGGGGAGCGTCCGGGAGCGACTGCCCCCACAGTCCCCACAGCCCCCACAGCCCTCAACTCCCCCGACCTGATGCCCGGGGGACCGGTTGACCCGGCCCGTTGTCCCAGGCCGGTTGTCCCAGGCCGGTTGTCCCAGGCCGGTTGTCCCAGGCCGGTTGTCCCAGGCCGGTTGTCCGAGCCCGGTTGGAGTCGTCCGAAGGCGGGCCGCGGCCCCCGTTCCCGCAGGTGACCAGTGGGGCTGGTCGTTACCATGGAGTAGTGCGAGGATTCCAGCCCACCTCCCGAGAGGACGGACGGGCATGGCCGAGCTGCACGATCTGACAGCGCTGGAGCAGGCGGAAGCGATCCGGCAGGGGACGCTCTCGCCGGTGGAACTCACCGAGCACTATCTGGGACGCATCGACCAACTGGACGAGACCCTGGGCGCGTTCATCACGCTCACGCCCGCGATGGCCCGCAAGCAGGCCGCCGAAGCGGAGAGCGAGGCCGCTCAGGCCCGGCGCGACGGCAGAGGGCTGTCGCCGCTGCACGGCGTGCCCGTGCCGGTGAAGGACCTCATCCTCGTGGCGGGAGTGCGCTGCACCTTCGGTTCCGAGGCGTTCGTGGACCACATACCGGATGTCGACGACCATGTGGTCGGCAAGCTGCGCGCCGCGGGCACCGTGATGCTCGGCAAGACCAACACCCCCGAGTTCGGGCTCCCCTGCTACACCGAGAGCCGGATCGCTCCCCCGGCCCGCACCCCCTGGGACCTGGACCGGTCGGCCGGCGGGTCGAGCGGCGGCGCCGCGGCCGCGGTGGCGGGCGGTCTCGCGCCGCTGGCGCACGGCAGCGACGGGGGCGGCTCGATCCGCATCCCGTCCTCGGTGTGCGGGCTGTACGGCATCAAGCCGAGCCGGGGCAGGGTCAGCGCGGGCCCTGTGCTGCACGACATCAGCGGACTGAGCACGTCCGGCCCCATCGCCCGGACGGTCGCGGATGCGGCCGCGCTGCTGGACGTGCTCGCCGGGACCATGCCGGGGGATCCGTACGGCGCCCCGACGCTGCCCCCGGGCGAGACGTTCCTCGACCACGCCCGGCGGCGCCCGGTGGACCGGCTGCGGGTGGTCTCGCTCCTCGCTCCGCCCGTTCCCGGCGTGGAGCTGCACCCGGACTGCCGGGCCGCGGCGGCGGACGCGGCGGACCTGCTGCGCGAACTCGGCCACCACGTGGACGAGTTGGAGCTTCCGGCGGACGATTCGATACGGCGCTCGTTCTCGGCGGTCTGGGACGTGATGTCCCTGGCCCGCCCGGTGCCGCCCGGCGCCGAGGGTCTCCTGCTGCCGCTCACCCGCCATCTGCGCGAACGCGGGACCCGGGTCTCGGGGCAGGAGTTCGCCGATGCGATGTACGCGTTCCGGGCGCTCGGCCAGATGATCGAGGACGCGCTGCTGACTCCCGGGGCGGGCTACGACGTGATCCTCACCCCGACGCTGGCCCAGCCCCCCGCTCCGGTCGGGAGCCTGCGCAATGACGCCGACCCAGAGGCCGAGTTCGCGGCCCTGGCCGCCTTCACCCCCTTCACCCCGCTGTACAACGCCACCGGCCAGCCCGCCGTGAGCCTGCCACTGCACTGGACGGACGGCGGGCTGCCGATCGGGGTCATGCTCGGCGGCCGGTACGGCGCGGAGACGACGCTGATCTCGCTCTCCGCCGAGCTGGAGGAGGCGCGTCCGTGGTCCGGGCGACGGCCGGCCGTATGGTGACCGGTCTCCGGTGAGGGGCTGTTCCGAGGGAACGGCCCCTCAACGCGGGGCGTAGGGGCGCGGGGGCGAGCGGCTTGCGGGCGGAAATCAGCGCTTGCGGTCGACGAGCAGCGCCGAGCCGCTCCCCAGCTCACCGCTCCGGTCGTCCGGATTGGACAGCACGCACGTGTCGAGCGACAGACAGCCGCAGCCGATGCAGTCGGTGAGGTGGTCGCGCAGCCTGCCCAGCTGCTGGATCCGCTGGTCCAGCTCCCCGCGCCACGCGTCCGAGAGCCGGGCCCAGTCCTCACGGTTGGGGGTGCGCTCATCGGGGAGCTCGGCGAGCGCGTCCCGGATGGTGGCGAGCGGAATGCCGACGCGCTGGGCGGCCCGGACGAACGCGACCCGGCGTAGCGCGTCACGGTCGTAGCGGCGCTGGTTGCCCGTGGTTCTGCGACTCCTGATCAGCCCCTTGGACTCGTAGAAGTGCAGCGCGGACACGGCTGCGCCGCTGCGGGCGGACAGCTGGCCGACGGTGAGCTCATGAACACGGGTGGGAATCTGGGGCACGAATCAGAAGCCTACGTCGCCCCGAGGGCTTCCGCGGCGGCAGTGATCAGCGGCGGACATTGACAGCGAGGCCACGTCCAACCATGCTGAGCAACTGCTTAGTACGTCGGAGTACGGATGGTCAGTGGAGGTATGGAGATGGCGGAACCCCGGGTCTTCGCATCGCTCGACGAGCTGCGGTCCGCGGTCGGTGAGCAGCTGGGCACCAGTGACTGGCTGGAGATCGACCAGAAGCGGATCGATCTGTTCGCGGACGCGACAGGCGACCACCAATGGATTCATCTGGACCCGGAGAAGGCCGCGGCCGGACCGTTCGGTTCCACGATCGCCCACGGCTATCTCACGCTGTCGCTGCTGCCGGCGCTCGTGCCGCAGCTGATGCGGGTCGAGGGCGTACAGATGAGCATCAACTACGGGGCGAACAAGGTCCGTTTCCCCTCACCCGTGCCGGTCGGCTCGCGGCTGCGGGCGACGGCGACGATCGCCGAGGTGACCGAGGTGTCGGGTGGAGTCCAGCTGGCGACGGTCGTCACGATCGAGCGCGAGGGCGGCGAGAAGCCGGTCTGTGTCGCGGAGACGCTCAGCCGCTTCTACCTCTGACGGCTGCCACGGGCGCTACGGCTTCTACGGCTGCCGGGGGGCGGTGACCATGCGCAGGACGAGGTCGGCATACAGCTCGCCGACCTCGTCGGGCGTACGCCGGCCGTCCGCGGTGAACCAGCGGGCCACGTCGATGCAGAGCGACAGCACGGCGAGTGTGGTCCCCGGGATGTCGGGGACGTCGAAGTCGCCCGTCGCCACACCGTCCTGGATGATCGACCGCACCGTGCGGTCGACCTCACGGCGCAGCGCGACGATCTCCGCGTAGTGCTCCTCGCCGAGCGCCCCCAGCTCGTACTGGACCACGCGCGCGGTGGTGTGGCGCTGGGCGTGCCAGCGGACGAAGGAGCGTACGGCCGTCGCGAGCCGCTCGGCCGGGGTTCCCTCGCCCGCCGCGGCCTCCTGGAGGATACCGAGCGAGAGACGGTGGCCGACGCTGCTGATCTGGAAGAGCAGCTCTTCCTTGGTCTTGTAGTGGATGTAGAGGGCGGCCGGGCTCATGCCGGCGCGGCCCGCGATGTCGCGGGTGGTGGTCGCGTGATAGCCGCGCTCGGCGAAGGCCTGGACGGCTGCGACCACCAGCCGCCTGGCCGCGTCAGGGGCGATCTCGGCCCACTGCTCGGTCTGCTGCACCTCGGTGCCCATCGCCAACCACGTCCCGTTCTCCCGGCTCGCGGACTCTCCGCCGACGGGACGAACACCATACCTCGAAGCTGAGCAAGCGCTTAGGGCCGTCCGGTCGATCGGGCCGGACAGGGGCGGGCCAGGGCGGCGGCGGACGGGACCGGCGCGATCGGCCGGACGGACCCCGGGCGCGGGGGCGGGAGGGCGCGGACGGGGCCGGCTGGGCAGGGAGCGCGGCGGACGGGAGGGCCAGCCGTTCAGAAGGCGGAGACGCCGGTCAGCGCACGCCCGATGAGCAGCTTCTGGATCTGGCTGGTGCCTTCGTAGAGGGTCATCACCCGGGCGTCCCGCAGCAGCTTGCCCGCGGGGTACTCGTCGATGTAGCCGTAGCCGCCGAAGACCTGGAGGGCATTGTTGGCGCAGCGCACCGCGGCCTCGCTCGCGTACAGCTTGGCGACGGAGGACTCGGTCGCGAACGGCAGCCCGCGCTCGATGTGGTCGGCGACCCGCCAGGTCAGCATCCGGGCGGCGTCGACGTCCACCGCGATGTCGGCGATCAGCTCCTGGACGAGCTGGTGGTGGGCGATCGGCCGGCCGAACTGCTCGCGCTCGCCGGCGTACCCCACGGCCGCGTCCAGACAGGCCTGCGCTATGCCGACACAGCCCGCCGCGACCGACATCCGGCCCTTGGCGAGCGCCGACATGGCGACGGAGAAGCCCTTGCCCTCGGGGGCGATCATGGCGGAGGCGGGGACCCGGACGCCGTCGAGGACCAGCTCGGCGGTGGCCTGACCGCGCAGCCCGAGCTTGCCGTGGATCTCGCGACGGGTGAGGCCCGCGGTGCCGGTGGGGACGAGGAAGGCGCTGATGCCCTGATGGCCGGGTGCGCTGCCGGTACGGGCGAAGAGCAGCACGACATCCGCCCACGTGCCGTTGGTGATGAACATCTTGCTGCCGTCGATCACATAGGCGTCGCCGTCGCGGACCGCCCGCGTGGTGAGGTTCGCGGCGTCGGAGCCGGTGCCGGGCTCGGTGAGGCCGAAGCAGCCGACGGCCTCGCCGGAGCAGAGCCCCGGGAGCCACGCCTGCTTCTGCTCCTCGCTCCCCCACGCGGCGATCGACTTGGCGACCAGGCCGAGCGATACGGACAGGATGCCGCGGACCGCGGAGTCTCCCCGCCCCAGCTCCTCGGTGACCAGGGCGTACGCGAGGTGGTCGCCACCGGAGCCGCCGTACTCCTCGGGGATCGTGAGCCCCAGGAAGCCCAGCTCCCCCAGCTGCTTCACGATGCCTCGGTCGACGCTCTCCGCCCGGTCCCACTCCACGACGTTCGGGGTGATCTCGCGGTCGGTGAATTCCCTGGCGAGGCGGCGGACGGCGGTCTGCTCCTCGGTGAGCTCAAGGTTCACGGCGCACCTTTCATCCACTAAATTAGCAGTGCTAGTTTCTTGGGCTCTACTATGTGCCGCATGGCGCGACCCCGCAAGCCCCTGCTCAGCCGTGACCGCATCGTCGCGACGGCCCTCGCGTTGGTCGACGCGGAGGGCCTGGACGCGGTGTCGACCCGTCGGCTGGCGGCCGAGCTCGGCGTGAGCGGGCCTTCGCTCTACAACCACTTCAAGGTCAAGGACGAGATCCTGGACGCGGTCGCGGACAAGGTCGTCGGCCAGGTCGATCTGTCGATGTTCGACGGTGGCACCGAGTGGCGGGCCGCACTTCTGGAGTGGGGGCGCTCCTACCGGGCGGCGCTCACCGCGCACCCCAACATCGTGCCCTTCCTCGCCCGGGGCCCCGGCCGCCGCCCGACCGGGCTGCGGATGGCGGACGCCGTGTTCGGCGCGATGGTCGACGCCGGCTGGCCGCACGCCCAGGCCACCCGGATCGGCGCGCTGATGCGCTACTTCGTCGCGGGCTCGGCGCTCGGCTCGTTCGCCCGCGGCTTCGTCGACGACGCGACGGCGTACGACCCGGAGGACTACCCCCACCTCGGCCAGGCCCACCTGCTGGCCGAGCATCAGCAGCAGGTCGACGAGGGCGCATTCGAAACAGGCCTCACGGCGCTGGTGGACGGGCTGGCGCTGCAGTACGAGCGGCTGCGGCCGGCCTGAGGTCCGCCCGGGGGCTGCCGAACGGACGCCGTACGTGCCGCACGATGGCGGCCCCCGGGACCCGCACGAAGGAGCCCCGGAGCGCCGCCGACAGGCTCTAGAAGACCACCAGCGCGCGGCCTCCGCGGCCCGCGAGCATGGCGTCGAAGGCGGCCGGGATGCCGTCGAGGCCGATCCGGTCGGTGACCATGGCGCCGAGGTCGAGCCGGGCCTCACGTATGTGCTCGGCGAGGACCGGGAGATCCCGCGCCGGGTCGCAGTTGCCGTAGACGCAGCCCGAGAGCGTACGGCCGAAGTGGAAGATCTCCAGGGCGGAGAAGGAGACCAGTTCGTCCTTGCCGCCGATGCCGACGACAGTGGTACGGCCGCCGCGACGTGTGGAGTCCCAGGCGGCGCGGATCGTCTCCGCACGGCCCACGCACTCGACCGCGACGTCCGCGCCGTGCCCGCCGGTGAGCTTGCGGATACGCTTCGCGGTGCCGTCGGCCGCGACCAGGAAGTCGGTGGCACCCGCGGCGCGGGCCAACTCCTCCTTCCCGGGGGAGACGTCGACGGCCACCACGGCACCGGCTCCGGCGATACGGGCCGCCTGGATCACGGCGAGGCCGACACCGCCGATGCCGAAGACCGCCACGGACTCGCCGCCGCGCACCTTCGCCGAGTGGTGGATCGCGCCGTAGCCGGTGAGGACGGCACAGCCGAGCAGGGCGGCGTCCGTGAGCGGCACCCCGGCCGGCAGCGGCAGCACGGCCCGCATCGGCACGACGGTCTCCTCCGCGAAGACGGCGCTGCTCAGGCCGGGGTACAGCTCCCGGCCGTCGGCGGTACGGGCGTACGGTGCGCCCGCGCCCGCCATGGCGTTGGCGCACAGCCAGGGCTCGCCCAGGCCGCAGTAGTGGCAGCTCCCGCACGCAGGCGCCCAGTTGATGACGACCGCGTCGCCGGGGGACACACCGGCGACATCCTCGCCGACCGCGGTGACGGTGCCCGCGCCCTCGTGGCCGAGGACGGCGGGGACAGGCTGGCGCAGCGTGCCGTTCGCGAGGGACAGATCGGAGTGGCACACCCCGGCTGCGGCGAGCCGTACGCGCACCTGGCCGGGGCCGGGCCGGGGCAGATCGATCTCGGTCAGCTCCAGCGGAGCACCGACGGCGGGCAGTACGGCGGCACGGATCACGGTTTCTCCGAAAGTAGTCGGGGCGGCTTCGGGGGGCGGTGCTTGGCGGGGCGGTTCGGCAGGGCGGTTCGCGGTGTCGGCCCGCCCTGGCACCGACCGGCCCGCGGCGGACGGGCCGTGCCGGGGAAAACGCCCCCAATGACGCGGCGGGACCGGCCGTACCGGACGGGCCGCTCGGACGGATCGGCGTCGTAGGCCGGGCGGGAACGGGGACGGGGCGGGAACGGGGCGGGCGCAGGGACGGGGCCGCCGTACCGGGGTGGCTCGGCGGCCGGTGCCGGACGACCGGTGCCCGCCGTGCGTACGACGACTCGAACCGGCGGGCGGCCGGGACCGGTTCCGGCCCCGGTCCCGGCACAGCCGCCGGGTCAGAACTGCAGCGACTTGGTCTGGAGATATTCGGCCAGGCCATGCGCGCCCAACTCACGGCCCACGCCGGACTGCTTGTAGCCGCCGAAGGGCGCGAGCGGGTTGAAGCGGCCGCCGTTGATGTCGACCTGGCCGGTGTCGAGCCGGCGGGCGAAGGCGACGGCCTCGTCCTCGTCGTCCGACCAGACCGCTCCCGCGAGTCCGTACACCGTGCCGTTGGCGATGCGCAGGGCGTCCTCCTCGTCCTCGTACTTCAGGATCACGATGACCGGGCCGAAGATCTCCTCCTGGGCGATGGTCATCTCGGGGGTGACGTCGGCGAAGACGGTCGGGCGGACGTAGTAGCCGCTCTCGCGGCCCTCCGGGACATCGGGGCCGCCGACGACGATACGGGCGCCCTCCGCCGCGCCGCGCTCGATGTAGCCGCGCACGCGGTCGCGCTGCTTGGCGTTGACGACCGGGCCGAGGCGGCTGACGCCGTCGTGCGGATCACCGGGCACGTACTTCGCGGCCGCCTCCGCGGCCAGCTCCACCGCCTCGTCGTAGCGCGCCGCGTCCACCAGCATCCGGGTCCAGGCGCTGCACGTCTGCCCGGAGTTGGAGAAGACGTTGGCGACCCCGACCTTGACCGCCCGGGCCAGGTCCGCGCTCGGGAGGATGACATTGGCGGACTTCCCGCCGAGTTCGAGGGCGACCCGCTTGACCGCCGCGCCGGCCGTGGCGCCGATCCGCTTGCCGACGGCCGTGGAGCCGGTGAAGGAGACCAGGTCCACGTCTTCGTGCCCGGCCAGGGCCTGCCCGGCGACCGGACCGAGGCCGGTGACGAGGTTGAACACCCCGGCCGGCAGGCCCGCCTCGTGCACGGCTTCCGCGAACAGCTGGGCGACCAGCGGTGTGTCCTCGGCGGGCTTGAGGACGACGGTGCAGCCCGCGGCGAGCGCGGGCCCGACCTTGGCGACGATCTGGTGGAGCGGGTAGTTCCAGGGGGTGATCGCGCCGACGACCCCAACCGGCTCGTGCAGCACGGTGGAGTTGCCGACCTTCTCCTCGAAGGCGTGGGAGGCGGCGAGCACGGCGTACGAACCCGCGACCGCGATCGGCAGATCGGCGTGCACGGCCTGGGCGAAGCCGAGCGGTGCCCCCAACTCCGCGGTGACCGTGACAGCGATCTCGTCGCGGCGGTCGGCGAGCGCGTCGCGCAGCGCGGTGAGACGGGCCGCGCGCTCGGCGGGCGGGGTGGCGGCCCAGCCGGGGAAGGCGGCGCGGGCCGCTCGTACGGCGGCGTCCACGTCCTCCGCGGTGCCGGCCGGGACGACTCCGATGACCTGCTCGTCGGCCGGGTTCACCACCTCGATCGTGTCCGTGCCGGCGGACGGCCGCCAGCCCCCGTCGATGTACATCCCGTCGTGGGCCTTCATCGCACCTCCTGGAATGAGCTCGTTCGCGACTGCTCCGTCACGACCCCCAAACTAGCGGTGGTAGTTTTTGGACACCAGAGCGGGTCCGCGCCGCGGGCCGAGGGGTGCGTCGAGTCCGGCCTCCTTGTCGGAGCCGGTCGCCCGGTCCCGGCTTCCCGCCCACGAGGTCGCACGGCGGATCACACCCGCTTCCCCGTGCCCATCCCCGTCCCCGCCCCCCTGGAAGTGGAGGAGGCGGTATCGGTCGGCGAGCCGGTCGTGGAATTCTCGCACCGCCGGCTTCCGAGTGCTACGAGGCCGGGGCCCGCGGCAGGGCGGGCGGCAGTGACGGCCGAGGCGAGCAGCAGACCTGCCAGCATGACGAACGGCGCTGCCGCGCCGGCGGCCCCCGCCAGCAGGCCGGCCGCGGCGGGGGCGGCGACCTGGCCGAGGCGATTGCCGGTCAGCCGCAGCGCGAGCGCGGTGCTACGGGCCTCCTCCGGGGCGGCCTGCACCACCGTCGTCATGGACAGCGGCTGGCCGACCCCCAGGCAGAAGCCGAGGGCGGTGAGCAGGATGCCGAGCACCCAGGCGGGGACGGGCGCCGCGATGCCCGCGCAGAGCAGGGCGGCCGCGAGGCAGCCGGCGGCGAGCAGGGCCGTACGGCCGAGGAGCCGGATCATCGGGGTCATGACGAGGCGGCAGGCGATGGTGGCGGCGGCCCGCAGGCTGAGGAGCAGGCCGATCGTCGCCGGGGCGATGCCGCGGTGCTCGCCGACGACCGGGAGGTAGGCGGTGAGGACGTCGGTGGCGGAGAGGACGGCGAGGCTGGTGAAGATGCCGGCGGTCACACCCCGGGTGCGGAGGATCCGGTGGACGGGCACCCGCGCCGGATGCCCGGTCGTCGTACGGCTGGGCATGGCCGCGCGGTGCTCGATCCGCCAGAGCGAGATGACGGCGAAGGCGGCGGCCGCGCCGGCGGCCAGGAGCGCGACGGCACTGGTACGGGCCATGGCTCCGCTGTGTCCCGAGACGAGCAGGCCCGTGGAGATCGGACCCGCGAGCTGGCCGAGGGAGGCGCCGATGGTGAAGTGGCCGAAGTTGCGGTCCTGTTCGGCCGGCGCGCTCTGACGGGCCACGATGCTCTGCGCGCCGATGACAAAGGAGAGATGGCCCAGGCCCATGACTCCGCTCCACGCGGCCATCGCGCCGAGCGACCCCGCCGTACCGCTGAGGGCGCAGCCGCCCGCGATCAGCGCGACGCCGGCCGGGAGCAGCGGGGCGCACCGCCCGTGGTCGGTCCGCCGGCCGAGGGGGACGGCGGCGAACAGCGGCAGCAGCGCGTAGACGGCCGCGATGACGCCCACGGCCCGGGCGTCGGCGCCCAGCGCGAGGGCCCGGTAGGAGACGGCGGGCCGGGCCATGCTCACCGCTCCTTGCGCGAACGCGAAGGCGATGATCAGCCGCAGCAGCCAGCCCCTACCGGGCCTGATGTCCGACACCGGTTCGGACACTCCTCTCCGTCAGATGATTCCGAACAGCAGGCCCGCGCCGAGCACCACCAGGGAGGTGAGTGCGGCCCACTTGACGGTGAACTTGGTGTGGTCGCCGAATTCGACCTTCGCCATGCCGACGAGCACGTAGACGGCGGGGACGAGCGGGCTGGACATGTGGAGCGCCTGGCCGACGAGCGAGGCGCGGGCGATCTCGATGGGGGCGACGCCGTGGGCGGCTCCGGCTTCGGCGAGGATCGGGACGATGCCGAAGTAGAAGCCGTCGTTGGACATGAAGTAGGTGAACGGGAGGCTCAGGATGCCCGTCACCAGGCCCATGTGCGGGCCCATGCCGTCCGGGATGGCGCCGACGACGGCGCGGGCCATCTCCTCGACCATGCCGGTTCCGGTGAGGACACCGGTGAAGACGGCGGCGGCGAAGACCATGCCGGCCACATTGAGCACGTTCTCGGAGTGGGCCGCGATACGGGCCTTCTGGTCGGGAATGTGCGGGAAGTTGACGGTCAGCGCGATCGCGGCACCGAGCAGGAACAGCACCGGGATGGGCAGCGTCTGCATGATCAGCAGGACGAGCAGTGCGGCGGTCAGCAGGGCGTTGAACCAGTAGAGCTTGGGGCGCAGGGTGGCCCGCTGGGGGTCCAGCACCACGGAGTTCTCTTCGGGCTCGTCGTCCGCGTCGGTGCCGGATCCGGAAGTACCGGTGCTTTTGCCGGTCGTGGAGGTGGATCCGTCGCCCGCGCCCGTACCGCCGCCGGCGCCGGTACCCGCGCCCGTACCGGTACCTGCACCCACGAGCACCTGCTCGGTCTCGGGCTCTTCCGTCTGCTCGAGCGTCAGCGAGCCCAGGCGCTTGCGCTCACGCAGGCCGAGGAAGTAGGCGAGGCAGAAGACGAAGACCAGGCCGACGGCGAGCGCCGGGATCATCGGGACGAAGATGTCGCCGGCGTCCAGCTTGAGCGCGGTGGCGGCGCGGGCGGTCGGACCGCCCCAGGGCACGGTGTTCATCACGCCGTTGGCGGTGGCGGCGACACCGGTCATCACCACGAGGCTCATCTTCAGCCGCCGGTAGAGCGGCAGCAGCGCCGAGACGGTGATCATGAAGGTGGTGGAGCCGTCACCGTCGAGCGAGACGATCGCGGCGAGCACGGCGGTGCCGATCACCACGCGCAGCGGGTCGGCTTTGCAGAACCGCAGGATGACCCGGACGATCGGGTCGAAGAGGCCGACGTCGATCATCACGCCGAAGTACACGATGGCGAACATCAACATCGCGGCCGTGGGCGCCAGTTCGCCGATGCCGTCGAGGACATAGTCCCCGAGCTTTGCACCTTGGCCGACAAGGACGCAGAACAGCGCGGGAATCAGGACCAGCGCCGCCATCGGGGTCATTTTCTTGGTCATGATCAGCGCCAGGAATGCGGCAATCATGACAAATCCAAGGATTGTCAGCATGTGGATACCTATCAGTCGCCCGTGCACTCCACCGTGGGGTTCGGCGGTTCGGATGACCGTAGGTGGCGAAACTTCGCGTCAACAAGGCCTTGACGTATGAGCAATAAGCGCAAAATCCCAGGTCAATGAGGTACGGCTCAGAGGTGGACGTCATCGGCACGTGGAATAGCCCGACTGAGCCCGCCGCCCTTTCCCGCGCACTCGCCGAAGGCGACAGGCGCCCCTGCGAGCGCACCAAACGCTTTCCGGGCCGGGCCCTTGCGTGCGGCGCTCAGGGCGGGCTTTGCCCGACGGGCGTTACCCGACGGGCGCCACCTGGACCGGGAAGCCGTTGAGAACCGCGGTACCGGAGAGCGGGTCGAGGAGGCTGCCGTCGAGCAGCTGGTTCACATTCGCTCCGGCGTCGGCCGCCGCGACGGTGAGCCGGGTGCCGGGCCGGTTGTGGCCCCATCCGTGCGGCAGGCTCACGACCCCGGCTCGTACGGATTCGGTCACCTCGACCGGCACCTCCAGCTCCCCGCCGTCCCCCTTCACCCGTGCCGCCCCGCCGTGGGTCAGGCCGAGCCGGGCCGCGTCCTGCGGGTGGACCTGGAGGGTGCAGCGGTTGCTGCCGCCCGCGAGCGCGGGCACGTTGTGCATCCAGCTGTTGTTGGAGCGCAGATGACGACGCCCGACGAGGACGAGGCCCGCCGGACGATCGGCCAGAGCCTGGTGCAGCCTCGTCACATCGGCGGCGATGGGCTCCGGGCACAGCTCGACCTTGCCGCTGCGGGTCCTGAGTACCTGCGAGATACGCGGGGCCATCGGGCCGAGGTCGATGCCGTGCGGGTGAGCCAGCAGCTTCTCCAGGCTCAGGCCGTCCGTCCCCGAGCCGTCGCCGTCGCCGGCGGGGTCCGCGTCACCGTCCGTGTCGGAGACCGCGGCGCCGAACCCGTCCCCGTACGGACCGAGGCGCAGCATGAGGTCGAGCCGCCGCTCGGCGCCGGTGCGGCCGGTGAGCTGCGCCGCGAGCTCCTCGGGGGCGCGGCCGTACACGGGTGAGTGCGGGTCGGCGACAGCCTTGCCGAGGGCACTGTCGATGGCCAGGGTGTCGACGGCCTCCGGGTCGGCGCCGTGCATACCGCTCACACACAGCACGAGACGGGCCAGGATCTCGCACTCGTCGGGCCGGCCCTCCGGCAGCGGAACGGCCGGAGGTGAGTAGCGGGCCTGGTTGCGTACGGCGAAGTTGTTGAACACGAAGTCGTGGTGCGGGGTCTGCGAGGGGCGGGTGGGGGGCAGCACCACGTGCGCGTGCCGGGAGGTCTCGTTCAGATACGGGTCGACGCTGACCATGAATTCGGCGTCGGCCAGGGCCCGGTCGAGCCGGTCGCCGTCCGGCGCGGAGAGCACGGGGTTGGCCGCGACGGCGATCACCGCGCGGACCTTGGCCTCGCCCGGGGTGTCGATCTCCTCAGCGAGCGCGGCGAGGGGCAGCTCGCCCTTGGCCTCAGGGTGACCGCTGACCCGGCTGTGCCAGCGGCCGAGGTCGAAGCCCTTGCCGGGGCCTGCGGGACGGGGGGCGCGGGCGGTGGCTGCGAGCGGGAACATCGCGCCGCCGGGCCGGTCGAGGTTGCCGGTGAGGGTGTTGAGCACATCGACGAGCCAGTTGGCGATGGTGCCGAACTCGACGGTCGAGCTGCCGACCCGTCCGTAGACGGCCGCGGTGGGGGCGGCGGCCAGCTCCCGGGCCATCTCCCTGATCTCATCGGCCGAGACGTCGCACGGGACCGCCACCGCCTCCGGGGTGAAGTCGGCTGTGACGGAGCGGACTTCGGCCACCCCGTCAACGCAGTCCTCGAGCACGCCGAGGTCCACCAGGTCCTCGGCGAAGAGCACCTGGACGAGCGCGGCCAGCAGCAGGGCGTCCGTACCGGGGCGTACCGGTACATGCCGGTCGGCGAGCTTGGCGGTACGGGTGCGGCGCGGGTCGATGACGGTGAGGGTGCCACCGCGCCGGCGCAGCGCCTTGAGGCGGCCGGGGAAGTCGGGGGCGGTGCAGAGGCTGCCGTTGGAGTCGAGCGGGTTGGCGCCGATGAGCAGCAGGTGGTCGGTGCGGTCGAGGTCGGGCACCGGGATGGCGAAGGGGTCGCCGAAGAGCAGACCGCTGGAGACGTGCTTGGGCATCTGGTCGACGGTGCTGGCGGTATAGAGGTTGCGGGTGCGCAGCGCGCCGAGGAGGAGGGGCGGGTAGAGCGCTCCGGCCAGCGTGTGCACGGTGGGGTTGCCGAGGACGACCGCCACGGAGTCCGGGCCGTAACTCTCGATCAGCGGCCGCAGCCCGGCGGCGACCGCGTCGAACGCCTCCTCCCAGCTCGCTTCCTCCAGCTGTCCGTCGCGGCGGACGAGCGGCCGGGAGAGGCGGTCCGGGTCGCCGTCGAGCTCGCCGAAGGCGGCGCCCTTGGGGCAGATGAAGCCGGAGCTGAAGATGTCCTCGCGGTCGCCGCGGGCGCTGGTGACCCGGTCTCCGTCGATCGTCAGGGTGAGGCCGCAGGTGGCTTCGCAGAGCGGGCAGATACGCAGGGCGGTACGGCTCATCAGGTCCCTCCCGGGGACGGCGGCTGCTGTGGCGCGCGGTCGGACTCCGACCATACCGACCGGTACGCACGTTGGTAGCCCCGCGGTGCGGAATTTCCGGGTTCGCTACCTGTCATGTCCTGGATCTCGCTGATATCCCGAATACAACTGGGTGCCCGGTTTTCCCTGATCCCCCCGATCCCCCATCCCCCGATCCCCCCGATCGCTCAGTCGAGGACGCGCGCCAGATAGGCGCGCACCAGTTCCTTGGTCTCGGCGATGATCACCGGGTCGCCCGAAGGATCGGCGCGGAAGGCGAGCTGGAGAAGTGCGTCGGCGGCCTCGACGGCGATGAGGAAGGTGCGCCGGAGATCGGCGTCGGGGGCTCGGCCGAGCCGCTCCGCGAGAAGGTCACAGAGGCGGTCGGCGACGAGCTGGTTGGCATGGTCGGGGAGACCGGCGGCGGGTGCGGGCACGCAGAAGTCGATCCGAGCGAAGCCCGCCATGTCCCGCTTCATGGCGAGATAGACGTCGATGACGACATCGATGGCGTACCGCCACTCGAGAGGCTCGGCGGTGGCGAGCCGCTCGTCCACGCGCGCGATGTAGACGTCGAGATTGCGGTGCGCCAGCGCGTCGGCCATGGCCCGCTTGTTGCTGAAGAAGCGGTAGACGGAGCCGATGGGGACCCCGGCGCGGACGGCCACGGCCCGGGTACTGAGGCTCTCGTAGCCGGTCTCGTCCAGGACTTCGGCGCAGGCGTCGAGGATCCGGGCGAGCCGCTCGGCGCTGCGCTGCTGCACGGGTATACGGCGCAGGGGCGGCGGTATCTGCTGGTCGCTGGGCGTGTGCACGGGCCCATCATGCCGCTCCTGCCGTCCGACCAGGAGACCGGGCACCGGACGCCGCTCCGCATCGCCTCGTTGACGGGCCCTCGCGGTCATTCCTATGGTCTGACATAGGAATCGTTGAGCGGCGGGAGCACGCGATGGTCGGTACGGGTGGCAGCGAGCAGGCGAAGAAGGCGGCCGAGGGGCTGCTCCACTCCCCCGGCTTCGGCAATGAGCACAGCTCCGAGGCGATCCCCGGCGCCCTGCCCACCGGCCGCAACTCCCCCCAGCGCGCCCCCCTCGGGCTGTACGCGGAGCAGCTCAGCGGCTCCGCGTTCACCGAGCCCCGGAACCACAACCGCCGCTCCTGGCTGTACCGGATCCGCCCGTCGGCCGCCCACCCGGCTTTCACGCGGACGGACAACGGCGCCCTGCGCAGCGCGCCCTTCGAGGAGACGGTCCCGGACCCGAACCGGCTGCGCTGGAATCCGCTGCCGCTGCCCGTACAGCCGACCGACTTCGTCGACGGCCTCTGGACCGTCGGCGGCAACGGTGACGCACGGCAGCGCACCGGCATGGCCATCCACCTCTACCGCGCCAACACCTCCATGACCGACCGGGTGTTCTCTGACGCCGACGGCGAACTGCTGATCGTCCCCGAGCAGGGCGGACTGCTGCTGCGCACGGAGTTCGGCCTGCTGCGGGCCGAGCCGGGCCACATCGCGCTGATCCCGCGCGGGGTGCGGTTCCGTGTCGAACTGCTGGAGGACACCGCGCGTGGCTATGTCTGCGAGAACTACGGGCAGCCGTTCACCCTCCCCGACCTCGGCCCGATCGGCGCCAACGGCCTGGCGGCCGCCCGCGACTTCCTCGCGCCCACCGCCGCGTACGAGGACCGCGACGGCCCGTTCGAGGTGATCAACAAGTTCTGCGGCAACCTCTGGTCGACGCTCTACGACCACTCCCCGCTGGATGTCGTCGCCTGGCACGGCAACCATCTGCCGTACGTCTACGACCTGCGCCGCTTCAACGTGCTGGGCAGCATCAGCTTCGACCACCCGGACCCGTCGATCTTCACCGTGCTGACCTCGCCGTCCGACACCCCCGGCCTCGCCGGCGTGGACTTCGTGGTCTTCGCCCCGCGCTGGCTGGTCGGCGAGGACACCTTCCGGCCCCCGTACTTCCACCGCAATGTGATGAGCGAGTACATGGGCCTGATCGAGGGCGCGTACGACGCAAAAGCGGAGGGCTTCGTGCCGGGCGGTGGCTCGCTGCACAACATGATGTCCGCGCACGGGCCCGACCGTGAGACCTTCGACAAGGCGGGTGCCGCCGAGCTGAAGCCGCAGAAGGTCGATGACGGGCTGGCCTTCATGTTCGAGACACGCTGGCCGGTGACCACTACCGCGCAGGCCCTCTCCTCGGACCACCTGCAGAGCGGCTACGACGCCGTGTGGCAGGGTCTGGAACGGAATTTCCGCCCCTAGGCCGTGCCGGAGTCCACCGTGACCGCCTTCGCTCCCGACTCGCTCGTCCTGAACCGCAAGCTGCCGCTGTGGTACCAGGTCTCGCAGTCGCTGCGCGCCTCGATACTGGGCCGTCGCCCGCACGAGCCGCTGCGGCTGCCGACCGAGGGCCGGCTCGCCGAGCACTACGGGGTGAGCGTGCTGACCATGCGCCAGGCCCTCAAGGAGCTGGAGGCGGAGGGGCTGATCAGCAGGCACCGGCGGCGCGGCACCTTCATCGAACCGGCGGCCCGGCGCGGCGCGCCGGTACGGCTGCTGGGCTCGGTGGACGCCATCGTGGCCCAGCAGTCCGGCGAACGGGCCACCGTGCTGGGCCACGGTCCGGCGCCCGTCTCCGCCGAGCTGGCCGAGCACTTTCCGGACCTCGAGGAGGTGACGGAGTACCGGCGGCTGCGCTGCGACGAGACCAGCGGCGACCCGACCAACTGGGCAGAGAACGCGGTACGTCCCGAAATCGCCGAGCTGATCGATCTCGCGGATCTGGCGCGCTGGCCGATGACCAAGGTACTGCGCGACGTGGTGGGGGTACGGATCAGCCGGATCACGGACACGGTCGAGGCGCGGCTCGCCGATCCGGAGACGGCCCGGCTGCTGGACGTGCCGCTGCTGAGCCCGATCCTCCACTACACCGGGGTGACCTTCGACGACGGCGGTCGCGTGGTGGACGTGGCCCGTATCCGCTACCGCGGTGACCGCTTCTCCTTCACCGTGACCCTGGACGCGTGATCGCCTCCCGGCGATACAGCACGAGCAGCACGAGCAGCTGACCGTCAGGCGGTGACGGCCGCTACGCGTGGCCACCCGGCGGCCCCCACCGGAGAGTACGACCGCTTCAGGGGGTGGTGGCCACTTTCGGGTGGCCACCCGGCGGCCCCCAGGGAGAGCACGACGCTGACGCTTCAGGCGGTGACAGCCGCTGCGCGCGGCCGACTGGCGGCCCGGAGAGCACAACGCTGACCACTTCAGGCGGTGGTGGCCGCTGCCGATGGCCGGCCACCCGCAGCGGCCACCACCGCACGTACGAGAGCTGGCCGCTTCCGGCCGGGGCGGCGTGGGTACGATGCGTGGCGATGCGAGGACGGGCCCCGACGCTGTGCAGCGGCGCTGCGTGCCCGCCGCGGGCCGGCGGGGAGCGGGTCCGGTACGACGGGCGAGGCGGTGGCGTCATCCGCCACCGGGGAGGACTACCGCGTGATGGCGGAACGGGTACGTGAGCCGCACGGCGACCGCCCGTCCCCGGACGAGGCTCAGCGCCCGGAGCGTGTCAGCCCGGTGAGCGCTGCCCGGAAGGAAGCCCCGGCAGCCGACGACGCCCCGCTGCTCGCCGACCTCATGCCCTGGTCCGTACCGCCGCTCCGGATCGGCCGGACCTGGCCGCTCGGGCCCGACGCGGCCGCGCTCAGGGCCCGTTGGGACACCCTGGTACGCGCCGCGGACGAATCCGCACGCGAGGCGCTCTTCCAGCCGACGCGCTTCCGCGGGCTGCACACCGCCGTGTCCCAACTGCCCGGCCACACCTCACCCACCGCCCCGCTCGCCGCGGAGACCGGTCCCTGCCCCGAACCGCTCCGAGTCCTGCACGGCCCGTTCGACCTGCAGTGGCTCATCCCCGACCATCGGCTGATCGACGCCGCACGGCCCGAGCTGTGGCGGGTCGCCGACGAGCACCAGATCCACGCGGTCGAGCTGGGCCGCGTGCCGCAGCCGACCGTGGCACCGGCGGCCTCCGGCACCGGCCGTCTCTCCGGCTCCGACATTTCAGGCAGTTCTGGCGGTTCGGGTGGTTCCGGTATCGCGCGGGACCCGGGCCCGGCCGTGGTGTTCTCCGCGCTGCTGCCGGACGGCCGGTCCCCCGCGGGACGCCCGTGCCGGATCCGCCCGCTGTTCCGCCGCCCCGGCGGGCGCGAACCGAATCTGTCGCCGGGCCTGCTCGACGAACTCTCCCGGCGCCTGGACCGCCCGGTGTCGGCGCAGGACTTCCTCGCCTGGGTGGCAGCGGCGGCCACCCGCCGCCCCGACGGCTGCGCCGTACCGCTCCCCCTCTCCCCCGAACTCTGGGACGCCGGAACCGCCCTGGGCCGCCGGATACTGTGGCTGCACACGCACGGCGCCCGCTGCGCCCCCTCGCCGGGTGACCGCCCCAAGCTGCCCGGCGGCCAACGCCCGTACGTACGGGCCGCCATCCCGTCCGACCTCCGCGCCCTGCCCGCCACCCTGCACTACGACCCCGATGAGCAGGCCCTCGGCCTCGGGGAGGGCCTCATCTCCCCGGTGCCGGGCGCCGCTTGGGACTTCCACGCGGGCGGAGTACGCGTGCTGGAGCACTGGTACGAGCGCCGTACGGCCCCGGCGGCGCCCGGCACACTGGACGCGGCCCGGCCCGCCACCTGGCCGCGCGAGTGGACCTCGGATCTCCTCGAACTGATCACAGTCCTGGCGCTGCTCGCCGAACTGCGCCCGGAACAGCACCGGCTGGCAGCCCGCCTGGCCGAGGGACCTCTCCTCACGGGCGCCGACCTCGGCCGCGCCGGGGTGCTCCCCGCTGCGGCCGCGACCCGCCGCCCGGCCTCCGTACTGGACCACCACGAGGAAGGCCCGAACGGCCAGTTCGCCCTGATCTAGTCCGCCGTTCGAACGCCACCAACAAGCGAAGCGTGGCAGCACCCGGACGACTCCACCCCGGCTCGTCGTGGCAGCAGCCCGCCATGTCGCGAAGGCGGCTCCGGCCACGCTGACCCCGGCTTCCGGCGTCGACGGAGGCCGGCGTCCGGGCGGCGCCGGGACGCCGGCGGGTGCTCAGGGGACGCGGAGGTGACAAGGACGTCACCGGCGCGATAGGACCGGTGACCATGACCAGCAGCTCCGCACCGCCGCAGCCCCTCCCGCTCGACGGGATCACCGTCGTCGCCATCGAACAGGCCGTCTCCGCGCCCTTCGCCACCCGCCAGCTCGCCGACCTGGGCGCCAGGGTGATCAAGGTGGAGCGGCCCGACGGCGGCGACTTCGCACGCGCGTACGACACCACGGTGCACGGACTCGCCTCGCACTTCGTCTGGGCGAACCGCGGCAAGGAGTCGATCGCCCTCGATCTGAAGGAGCCCCGTGGCCTGGAGGTCCTCGGCCGGCTGGTGGCGGACGCCGATGTCTTCGTACAGAACCTCGCGCAGGGCGCCGCGGCCCGGCTCGGCCTCGACGCGGCGACGCTGTGTGCCCGCCATCCGCGGCTGGTCGCCGTCGACGTCTCCGGCTACGGTCCGGACGGTCCGTACGCCCACAAGCGGGCGTACGACATGCTCGTGCAGTGCGAGGCCGGGCTCGTATCGGTGACCGGAACGCCCGGGCAGCCGGTCAAGGCGGGTATCCCGGCCGCCGATATCGCCGCCGCGATGTACGCCTTCTCCGGGGTGCTCGCGGCACTGCTGAGGCGCGGTGTCACGGGCCGCGGCGGGCCGGTGGAGGTCTCGATGTTCGATGCGCTCGCCGAGTGGATGGGACATCCGCTGTACTTCGGGATGTACGGAGGTGAACCCCCGGCGCGCACCGGGGTGGCGCACGCCGTCATCTCGCCGTACGACGCCTATCCGACCGCGGACGGGCCCCTGGTGCTGCTCTCGGTACAGAACGACCGGGAGTGGCGGCGGCTCGCCGAACAGGTGCTGGAGCGGCCCGAACTGGCCCGGGACCCGGACTACGCCACCAATGTGGCGCGGACCGGAAATCGCGCCGGGACCGACGGGGTGGTGGCCGAGGCCCTGGCCGTGCTGACGGCCGACGAGGCGATCGGGCGGCTCGAGCGGGCGGGGATCGCCTGCGCCCGGCTCAACTCGGTCGCCGAGCTGGCCGCGCATCCGCAGCTGGCGGCCAGGGACCGATGGCAGGAGGTGTCCTCACCGGTGGGTCCGCTGCGTACGCTGCTGCCACCGGTCACGCTGCCCGGGAGCGAGCCGCCAAGGTTGGGCGGCGTGCCCGGTCTCGGCGAACACACCGACGCGCTGCTGCGCGCCCTGGGGATGACGGACACGCAGGTCACCGCGCTGCGCCGGGACGGTGTGATCGCCTAGAAGCGGCCTGGACCGGGAGCGGGAGAAGTCAGCCGCGGTTGCCGAACAGCGAACGGCGCAGCCGTCGCAGAGGCGCGAAAAGCGAGACCCGGGACACCCGTGCCCCGCGGCTCGAAGCGGTCCGCGGCACGTCGCGCGAAGCTATCTCGCGCATCAGCATGGTGGCCTCCTCCGTCTCACGCTGTGGGACGGCGGGGCCGGCCAGCACAGCGAGATGGCGGTCGAGGCGCGTACTGGACGCGCTGCTTCCGCAGTTGATGGCAGGCACTCGAGCCCTGCCACGCATTGCTATCTGTTCCATGACACTCCCCACCCAAACGAGGGCACCCGGCCCGGGCAGGTTAACCCTACCTTCCCGTCGCGTCACCCACGCATCCGCGACCCCGTATTCACCTTCCAGGCAAGGGCGTTGACGTCCGCGGCCCGAACTGGCGGCCGGATCGGGCGAGTTGGCCGAACCCGGCCGACTGCCCCATGGGAGGTGCTTTGCTCCGGATCGTATCGGTGCGACAGAACTTGGGCCATGCTGGGCGGTGACGTCCGCCCGGGCGTCATCGCGGTCGCACGGCCTGGAACCTTGTCCGGCGGACCCTCGCGGATCAGCCCCGGGACCCCGAGAGCGGAGAGCCGACCTCGTACCGGGTTCGCACCCGGTACGGGTGGAGCTCGGCAACGCGGGGCGGGGCCCCGCCGATGGCTGGGAGTGCGGCGTCCGGGGCGCACCCTCCGGACACCGCCGGGGCGAGCCCGTCCGGACGGAGTCCGGGGCCGCGGCCCCGCGGAGATCCACCGGACAGGGTCGGCCGGACAGGGTTAGGGGGCTCGCCATGAGTGATGGTCCGGGAGTTGAGCGAGTGGTGGCGGGACGCTACCGCCTGCTGGCAGAACTGGGCCGCGGCGGCATGGGCGTGGTGTGGCGGGCCCGCGACGAGGTGCTCGGCCGCGAGGTCGCTGTCAAGGAGGTACGCGCACCGGCCGGGCTGGACGAGGGGGAGGTGCGCCGGCTCTACGCACGGCTGGAGCGCGAGGGCTGGGCGGCGGCCCGTATCTCGCACCGCAATGTGGTGACGGTCTACGACGTAGCGACCCAGGACGACCGCTCGTGGATCGTGATGGAACTGGTGCGTGGGCTGTCGTTCGCGGACGTCCTGGATGCGGAGGGCCCGCTGCCGCCGCAGCGCGCCGCGGCGGTGGGCGCCGAGGTGCTCGCGGCGCTGCGGGCGGCTCATGCGTCGGGTGTGCTGCACCGCGATGTGAAGCCGGGCAATGTGCTGATCGCCAATGACGGCAGGGTGGTACTGAGCGACTTCGGCATCGCCACGATCGAGGGCGGTCCGGCGCTGACGATGACCGGCGAGCTGGTGGGCTCCCCGGAGTTCCTGGCCCCGGAGCGGGCGCTGGGCCGCACGCCGGGGCCCGAGTCGGATCTCTGGTCGCTCGGCGTGATGCTGTACGCGGCGGTCGAGGGGCGGACTCCCTTCCGGCAGGACACTCCGCTGAGCACGCTGCGGGCGGTGGTGGACGAGGAGTTGCCGCAGCCGCACCGGGCCGGCGTTCTCGCGCCCGTCCTGGAAGGGCTGCTGCGCAAGGAGCCGGAGCTGCGGATGGGGGCCGCCGAAGCGCAGCGGATGCTGCGGGTCGCGGCGGCAGGCGGCACCCCGCGGGCGGATTCTCCGGTGGCGCCGGCGGCCGGTTACCCGCCCACGGCTCTCGCGGAGCCCAGGCCGCACCCCGTACCGCAGCCGCCCACCCAGGCGGCAGCGTCGGGCCTCCCCCACGGCGGCCCGACGGCCGGCACCTCGTCACCGGCCGGGCCCGCGGCCCGACCGCGACGTGGCGTCACGACAGTGGCGGCGGGTGCGCTCGTAGCGGCGCTGCTGGCGGGCGGGGTGTGGGCGATCCTCCCCGGCAACAAGCCGCGAGGTGACGGCACCGGTACCTCCTCCTCAGGGAGCTCCGCACCGGGTCGCGGGAAGAACGGCGGAGCGGCCTCCTCCTCGTCGGCGGACAACAATGCGAACGGCAGCGCGGACAGCAAGAGCGGTGGAACGGGGAACGGCGGCGGGAACGGCCATTCCGCGCCGGCCACCGTCGAACTGCCCGGCCTGACCATCATCGTGAAGGTGACGGCGGTGCGCAGCGGCTACAGCGGTGCCTGCCCGCCACCGGCCGCCGAGGCCCCGCACTTCTCTGCGGTGATCACGGTGAGCCGCACCCCGGCCGAGGTGGAGTACCGCTGGCGCACGGGCAGCGGAGAGAGCTCCGCCCCGGGGTGGAAGACGCTCTCGTACGTGAACGGGGCCGGCACCTCGCGGACGGTCGAGCACACCGAACTCACGTACAAGGACGGCGGAAAGCACCGGGACTGGATCGAGGTGGAGGTGCGGAGCCCGAAGCATGCGGAGTCCCACCGGGTTCCGTTCTCGGTGACATGCGAGGAGGCCCCGACGGAGGGGGCCTCCTCCACGGCGCCCGCGGTGGCGCCGTCCCCGGGATCAGGCGGCTGACGTGAAGACGGGCAGGTAACCACCGGACTGGCCGGCGGCCGTCGGGTGGTAGGAGTTCTCGATGGGCCAGGAGACGCTGTGTATCCATGAGTCGCTGGAGCAGATCTCGTGGCCGTTGAAGGTGGTGGTCACGTCGCCGAAGGTGAAGCCGTGGTCGGCGGCGCGCTTGGCGGTGGTGGCGTTGAGGTCGTCGGAGGCGGCGTTGAGAGCGGCCCGCTCCTTCTCGCTGAGTCCGGCGATGCAGCTTCCGTTCAGCTTGTAGAGGCGCGGGTAGCCCAGGACGACGACGTGGGCGGCGGGGGCCTTGCCGCTGATGGCCGAGTAGACCTGGTCGAGCTTGCCCGGCAGCGTGTTGGCGACGTACGCGCGTGCCTCCTGCACGCGCTGGAGACAGGCGCTCTCGGAGTTGAGCACGCAGGTCGTCATGACATCGGCGAAGCCGGCGTCATTGCCGCCGACGCTGATGCTGACGAGCCCGGTGGATGCGCTCAACGGGGCGAGCTGGTTCGCCAGAACATCACCCGTACGAGCTCCCGAGCACGCGGTGAAGGAGAAGGCCGCGGATGAGTGCGCGGCCGCCCAGAGTGCGGGGTAGGACTTGGTGCTGCGCTTGCAGTTACCGCTGGAGCTGTCGTAACTCCCCGCTCCGACGCCGGAGGAGTAGGAGTCGCCGAGCGCTACGTAGCCGGTCGCGGCGGTCGGTTCGGCGGAGTGCGCGGCACCCGTCCCGGCGAGGACGAATCCGGCGGTGAGAAGGGTTGCGGACACACTGGCCGCAAAACGGGACAGTCTCATGGAACCTCCCTTAGCAGGACCTCTGCCACATCTGTCGTAGCAGCGCACATCCAAGACCGGAAGTGTCCATGCCAAAACTGTCGATCGGCCCTTTTGGTGATTTCCCCTGCGTAACGCGCATATGACGACCTGTCGGGAGCCCCGTGGAGGCTCTTCGTCCCCGTGACCTCGCGGGGAACGCCGTTGACGGACGGCGGTGACGGCTCACACCCGCCACGCCGTGAAGGTCTTCTGCACAAGACCTTCGCATCTTGACGACGTCCGTCGGTTGCGCGACATTGAAGCCCGGCATCCGGCGCTTCGGGGGGCAAAGTCGCCAATGCAGACCATCAGTGATGACAGATCCGACAACAGATCCACCGCGGGAAATGTTCTTCTGCTCTTGGCGGGGGCCGCCGTCGGCATAGGAGGGGTCGGCGCGGTGCTCGCGCTCGCCGACGTCGCCTCGCCGCTGCGCGCGCCGTGCACCCTCTTCTTCCTCATCGCCGCACCGGCGTGCGCCGTCGCCGCCTCGCTGCGAGGACTCGATCCGCTGACCCGGGGTGTGGTGGCGGTGGCGGGAGCGGCGGCCGTGGACCTGCTCACCGCGCAGGCCATGCTGGCACTGCACATCTGGTCGATCCGGGGCGGGATCACGGCGGTCGCCGGGCTCAGTCTTCTTCTCCTCCTACCGGCCCTCGTGCGGCGCCCTCGCGGCCGCACGACGAGAACCAGGACTCTCTGACGTGGACATCAGCGTGTACCGCCCCGGCGAACTCAGCGCCGCAGACCGGGCGGTGTGGACCGCTGTCCAGTCGCAGGCGCATCTGCTCGGCAGCCCGCAGCTGGCCAACCCCTTCCTCTCCCCCGAGTTCACCCTCGCCGTGGCCCGCTGCCGGCGCGGCGTACGGATCGCGGTGATCCGGGAGGAGGGCGAACCGGTCGCGTTCTTCCCGTACCGGCGATCGGCCGCCGGAGTCGGGCGCGCCATGGCTCTCGGAGTCTCCGACTGCCAGGGCCTGGTGCACCGGCCCGGGTTCCAGTGGGACGCCCGTGAACTGCTCCAGGCCTGCGGGCTGTCGGTCTGGGAATTCGACCATCTGGTCGAGGGCCAGAAGCCGTTCGAGATCGGGGCGACCGGCTCGTACCCGTCTCCGGTGATCGATGTCGAGCAGGGCTACGACGCCTATCTGGCCGTGCTGCGCAAGCATTCGCCGAAGTTCGCCCGCAGCACGCTCGCCAAGGAGCGCAAGCTGGGCCGGGACGTGGGCGAGGTGCGGTATGTGCACGACGAGCGGGACCCGGCGGCGCTGCGGACACTGATCGACTGGAAGTCCGCGCAATACCGCAGGACCGGGCGCAGCGACCGGTTCTCCCGCCCGTGGATCAACGAGCTCGTCGAGCAGCTGTTCCACACCAGGACGCCGTCGTTCGCGGGGCTGCTGTCGGTGCTGTACGCGGGCGGGCAGCCGGTCGCGGCGCACTTCGGGCTGCGCTCGGAGCGGGTGCTCGGCTGCTGGTTCCCGGCGTACGACCCGGCGTTCTCGAAGTTCTCCCCCGGGCTCGTACTGCATCTGCGGATGGCCGAGGGGGCCGCCGCGGAGGGCACGGCCTATCTGGACCTGGGGCGGGGCGAGAAGGAGTACAAGGACTCCCTCAAGACACGTGAACTGACCGTGTCGGAGGGGTGGGTGATGCGCCGGCACCCGGTGGCCATCGGACATCGGGCGCGGCGCGCACCGGTGCGGGCGCTGCGGAACACGGTGACCGCCCGGCCGGAGTTGTTCGAGCCGGCAGATCGTTTTCTCAAAAAGATCGGTCGCATTCGATCAGGGCACTGACACCGACTGGGTCAAGGAACAGAAAATTCCGTGTGACCGCAAGAGAACAAAAAGCCAAAAAATGCAAAAAGGGGAATTTTCCTTCCGGGCCTTGCCATAGAGTTGTAATTATCAATACTGTCATACATCTAACCGCATCGGTCCATCATGCAAGGCGGCTCCAGGGGAGGGGCTCACAGTCGCGGTGGATCCGGTGCGGGGCGCGGTAGGGGGGTACCGTGATCGGCTGCCGCAGGGCTGTCGAGTCACGGGCCGCGCGGCCTGCTCAATATGCCAACTCACCCATGTCGTAGGGCGGTTCATGCCGCCCTGACCTGGGTGTGCACCCCCCTTTCGAACCGGAAACGCCATCGGACCGCTCTGGGCGGGCGGTCCACCGGACGAGAGGGAACCAGACTCATGAGCGCTTTTTTAAGCCCGGTCGAGCCAGGCGAAGATCGATTCATTTCGCCTGAGGTAACTCCGCCGGAGATCCATCTCAGCCGAATACCCGGCCAGTACCGTCCGGTGTCGTCCTATCTCGCGATCGCACCGCCGGTGAGCGTGGTGATTCCGGCGATGAACGAGGCGGAGAATCTGCCGTACGTCTTCAAGACGCTTCCCGACTGGATCCACGAAGTGGTCCTGGTGGACGGGAACTCCACCGACGACACAGTCCGGGTCGCCCGTGAACTGTGGCCCGACGTCAAAATCGTACCGCAGCGCGGCAAGGGCAAAGGGGATGCCCTGATCAGCGGCTTCGCGGCCTGCACCGGTGAGATCGTGGTGATGGTCGACGCGGACGGCTCCGCGGACGGCGGCGAGATCGTCTCCTATGTCTCCGCGCTGGTCGGCGGTGCGGACTTCGCCAAGGGCTCCAGATTCGCCAACGGCGGCGGTACGGACGACATGACGCCGGTCCGCAAGCTCGGCAACCGCGTCCTCACGGCCGTCGTCAACGCGAAGTTCGGCGCCCGCTACACCGACCTCTGCTATGGCTACAACGCCTTCTGGAGACGCTGCCTGGACGAGATCGCGCTGGACTGCGCCGGGTTCGAGGTCGAGACGCTGATGAACATCCGGGTGGTGAAGGCGGGGCTGAAAGTCCAGGAGATCCCGAGCCACGAGTACAACCGCATCCACGGCGTCAGCAATCTGCGGGCCGTGCGCGACGGCCTCCGGGTCCTGAAGGTGATCCTGCGCGAGCGCGGCGACCGGCGGTCCCGCCGCCGCCCCGCCGCGCTCGTACTGGGCGGCACTGGCCGGAACGAGATGCCGTGACCGCTGACGACTCCGTGCGCCGGTCTCCGGACAACGGCCCCGGTGGCGGCTCCGCGTCCGGCTCCGTGCGCATCTCGGTGGTGATCTGCGTCTACACCGAGGACCGCCTGGACGACATCCTCGAGGCCGTCGACTCGGTGCGCGACCAGTCCTTCCCGGCGCTCGAGACGCTCCTGGTGGTGGACCACCATGCGGCGCTGGGGAGCCGGCTCGCCGGGCGGTACGCGGGTGTGGAGGGGGTGCGGGTGCTCGCCAACGCGGGCCCCCGCGGCCTCTCCGCCGGCCGCAATACCGGTATCGCCGAGGCGGCGGGGGAGGTGATCGCCTTCCTCGACGACGACGCGGTCGCCGACCGGGACTGGCTGCGGCACTTCGCCGCGGGCTATGCGGACCCGGCGGTGATGGCGGTGGGGGGCCGCACCCTGCCCGTCTGGGCCTCCGGCCGCAGGCCGGTGTGGTTCCCCGACGAGTTCGACTGGGTCGTCGGCTGCACGTACCGGGGCCTGCCGCCCGGTCGGGTGCGGGTGCGCAACGTCCTGGGCGGCAACGCCTCCTTCCGGCGAGAGGCGTTCGACGCGGCGGGAGGCTTCGCCACCGGCATCGGCCGGGACGGCGACAAACGGCCGCTCGGCTGCGAGGAGACCGAGCTGTGCATCCGGCTGTCCCGTGCCCGTCCGGACGCGGTGCTGCTGATCGACGACCGGGCGGTGATCCACCACAAGGTCCCGGCCGTGCGTGAGCAGTTCGGGTACTTCCGCACCCGCTCGTACGCGGAGGGACTGTCGAAGGCCTTGGTCGCGCGGAGCGTGGGGGCGCAGGCCGGGCTCGAGACCGAACGCCGGTACGCCACGCGGGTACTGCCCGCGGGCGTCGCGCGCGGGCTGCGGGACGCGCTCCTCGGACGGTCCGGGGGCGTGGGGCGGGCGGGAGCGATCCTGGCCGGGGTGGCCGCGGCCACGGGCGGCTATGCCGTGGGGAGTCTGAGGGCCCGCAGAACGGGCGGGCGGTTCACGGTGGCCCCTGTCCTGGGGGTCCCCGCCTCGGGGGTCCCCGCCTCGGGGGGCCTTACCGCGGGGGTTTCCGACCCGGCGGGTGCCGCTTCGCAGACGGCGCCGACGCCCGGGAACGGAAAGCGGCCGAGAGTAAAGGGCGTCGCGCGGACGGAACCGGGTCCGGTGCCGATCCTGATGTACCACGCGGTGTCACACGCGCCCGCGCGCGCGACGTACGGCCTATCGGTCACCCCGGGCGCCTTCGGCGAGCAACTGGAGCTGCTCGTCGACCGCGGCTTCACCCCGGTCACCACCCGCCGGCTGGCGGAGGCCTGGCGCTCTTGCGGCTCCCTGCCGCTGCCGCGCCGCCCCGTGCTGATCACCTTCGACGACGGCTACGAGGGCGTGCACCGGCACGCCCTCCCCGCCCTGGAGAAGCACGGGTTCACGGCCACGCTGTTCGCCGCGACCGGCTGGCTGCGCGGACCGCGGGAGACACCGGGCGCGCTCGACACCATGCTCGACTGGGACCAGGTACGCGAACTGGCCGCGGCGGGCGTGGAGATCGGCGGGCACAGCCATACGCATCCCCAGCTGGACCAGCTGCCGGACGAGCAACTCCGGTTCGAGGTACGGCGCTGCCGGGAGGTCCTCGCCGACGAGCTGGGCAGGCCGCCGGTGTCGTTCGCCTACCCCTACGGCTACTCCAGCCGTCGGGTGCGCCAGGAGGTACAGAAGGCCGGCTTCGGCCAGTCCCTGGCCGTGGGCAACGCGCTGGCCACGCCCCGCCAGGGCCCGTACGCCCTGCGCCGGGTGACGGTGCGGCGCAGCACGGACATCGAACGGTTCGAACAGCTCGTGGAGGGGCGGGCGATCGGCCGCGCCTTCGCCGGGGACCGCGCGCTGACGAAGGGCTACGCCCTGGTCCGCGGATCACGCCGGGCAGTGCGGCTGCTGCCGCCCGGGAGGTGAGGCAGACGTGCCGGCGCTGAGACAGGAGCGACTGCCGCCGCGACCCACGGCCCAGTGGCGGAGATCCGGGTGGTGCGGCGGGGCACGATCCGGCCGGGCAACGGGGAGGAAGGTACGCGGAGTCCGTGTCTGACACGACGACCACCACCGAGGCCGAGGTGCTCACCGCCGGGCGGGCGGGGACCACGAGCGGCCGGAAGCTGAGGCTGCCGGGGCGGGGCGGTGGGCACAACCCGCTGTTCCGCAACGCCTACGCGCTGATGCTCAACACCGGCATCTCGGCCGTCCTCGGCCTGGGATTCTGGCTGGCCGCGGCCCGCTATTACTCCGAGGAGGCGGTCGGCCAGGGCTCCGCGGCGATCGCGGCGATGAAGCTCCTCGCGGGCCTCACCGCCGTGACGCTCACCGGGGCGCTGGCCCGCTTCATCCCCGTATCGGGAGGCGGCACGGGCCGACTGGTGCTGCGCACGTACGCGGGGAGTTCGGCCGTGGTGGCCGGGGCCGCCGTGGTCTTTCTGCTCACGCTCGACCTGTGGGGGCCGTCGTACCGCTTTCTGCACGGGGCCCTGCACGGTGCCGGTTTCCTGGCGGCTGTGGTGCTGTGGTCGCTGCTCACCCTGCAGGACGGTGTGCTGACGGGGCTGCGCAGCGCGATGTGGGTGCCGGTCGGCAACACCGTCTTCTCAGCGGTGAAGCTGGTGCTGCTGGTGGCCGTTGCCGCCTCGGTCCCCACTGCCGGTGTGTTCGTGTCCTGGGTCGCGGCGATCGCGGTGTCGGTGATACCGCTGGGCTGGCTGGTGTTCCGCCGGCTCGTGCCCCGGCACATCGCGGCGACCGAGAAGACGGTGCAGCCGCCGTCGCTGAGGGAAATCGGCCGCTTTCTCGCGGGCGACTACACGGGCTCGCTGTTCGCCCTGGCCGTGGTGTACCTGGTGCCGGTGATCGTCGCCTCCCAGGTGAGCTCGGCCGACAACGCGTATTTCTACATCACGACCACCATCGGCGGCACGGTCAATCTGCTCGCCATCAACATGGGCGCGTCGTTGACGGTCGAGGGGGCACACGACCCGGCGCGGCTGGCGGAGAACTGCCGGGCGGCGCTGCGCCGGATGGCGCGGATCATGCTGCCGGTGGGGCTGTTCCTGTTCCTGTTCGCTCCGCAGATCCTGGGCGTGTTCGGGCAGGGGTACGCGGACGCGGCGACTCCGCTGCTGCGGTGGTTCGCGGTCGGCGCGGTCCTGCGGGTGATCATCGAGGTGTACTTCGCGGTGCTGCGGGCACAGAGCCGCACCTCGGGACTGGCGTATCTGCAGGGCCTTTTGTGCGTGCTGGTGCTCGGGCTGACGCTGCTGCTGCTGCCGCGGATGGGGCTCACCGGGGCAGGAGTCGCGGAGATCTCCAGCCTCGCGGTGATCGCGGCGATCGCCTCGTACCGGCTGTGGCGCGTGCTCAGGGCGGCTCCCACGGGTGCGTCCGCGGGCGGCCTCGCGGCCGCGCCGGACGGGGGCCCGGCCGACACGGCGGTCGGGGACGCGGCCGCTGACCTCGCGGTCCGGGATTCGGCCGATCTCGCGGTCCACGGCGAAGGTCCCGGCGGGACCGCGGCCCCGGCATCCCCGGAGAGGAACAGTCCCGAATCCGGTGGCTACGGGACGCGTTGGGCGCTGCGTGCCGCGCTCGACCAGGACACGCTTCAGCTGGGCGTCCGGCTGGACTTCGACCATCTGGAACGCCGCCCGGACGTCCGGCCCGGTCCGGCTGCGGGCGACGGTCCTGGTGCGAGACCGGCAAGAGCGACTCCGGCCGGCCCGCCTGGTCCGGATGTCGTACGCGGTGGTCCGGCCGGGGCCGGCGTCAGCGGCGGGGGCGCACGCGGGGCGGGCGCCCCCAGTGCGGGCGTATCCGAAGCGGGCATATCCGGAGCAGGCGTATCCGGAGCAGGCGCCGCGGCGGACGCATCCGGAGCTGCCCTATGCGGCGTCGGCACGCCCGGGGCGGGCACGCCGAAGACGGTGCGGTCGGCGACGGACGGTGGGGAGGCTCCGGCGTCCACTCTGCTCGAGTGGGCGCGGGGGCGCGGAGGCGAACTCGGCCTCTGGGCACTGCTGCTGGCCGCGCTCGCCCTGTACTGGGTGCCGTTGGGCGGGATGGGCGAGGCCGATCTCGCCCGGATGGGCGGGCTCGGGCTGGTCTCGGTCCTGCCCGGCGCGACGCTGCTGGGCGCCGCGCTGCTCGTCGTCGTGTTCGCCTCCGCGCTCCGGCTGGCGAGCCCCGGACGCGCGCTGCTCGCCGTGACGCTCGTCCTCACGGTCGTATCACTGCACGCCTTGCCGGCCATGCTGGAGGCCGAGCCGCGGTTCCCGACCGCCTGGCAGCACGTGGGCTTCCTGGACTACATCGACCGGAACGGCTCGGCCGTCCCCGATCTGGACGCGCGCTGGAGCTGGCCTGGCTTCTTCGCGGCCACGGCCTTCGTCGCCGAGGCGTGTGGGATCTCGGACCTGACCGAGGTGCTGCGCTGGTGGCCCACCGCCATCCAACTGCTCTATCTCGCACCGCTGTTCCTCCTGCTGCACGCCGTACGGGCGAGCCGACGGGCGAAGTGGACGGCGGCCTGGCTGTTCGCGCTGTCCGGCTGGGTCGGGCAGGACTACTTCTCCCCGCAGGGCTTCACGTACCTCCTGTATCTCGCCTTCGTGGCGGTACTGCTCGTCTGGTTCCGGGAGCCGCGTGTGCTGCGGGGCAAACGGTGGCCGGGCGAGGCGGAGGTACGGCCCGCGGGCCGGGCGGACCGGGCCGTGCTCCTCCTGGTGCTCATCGGGCTGTTCGCGGCATCCGTCGCCGCGCACCAGCTGACCCCGTTCGTGATGCTCGGTGTCATCACCGCGCTGGTCGCCGTACGTCGCTGCACGCTGCCCGGGCTGCCGCTGCTGTTCGCGGTGATGGTCGCGGTGTGGGTGGGCTTCCTCGCCGAGCCGTACTGGTCGGGCCACTTCGACGAACTGTTCGGCGGGATCGGCGGCGTCGGGGGCAATGTGTCGTCGTCCGTGTCCGGCCGGATCGAGGGCGGCAGCAGCACGCACAAGCTGGTGCTCTACACCCGGATCGCGCTGGCCGGCGGCACCCTGGCCTTCGCGTGCTACGGCTGGTGGCGCCGCCGGCTCGCCGGATACGGAGAGCGCTCGCTGCTGGTGCTCAGCTTCGTCCCGTTCCTGGGCTTCGGCATGCAGTCCTACGGCGGCGAAATGGCCCTGCGGGTCTTCCTGTTCGCACTGCCGGGCGCCTGCACGCTCGCCGCGCTCGCCCTCTTCCCGCGCAAGGCCGCCTCCCGCGGAGGATTCGGCCCTGCCGCCGCACTGATGGCCGGACTCGTCCTGATGGGCGGCTTCCTGGTCGCGCGCTGGGGCAACGAGCCGTTCGAGCGGGTGCGCTCCGGCGACGTCACGGCGATGGAGTACGTCTACGCGCACGACACGCCGACCGTACGGCTGCTGTGGATGAGCGACGACCCCGTCGAGAACGTCACCCCGGCGATCCCCTGGGGCGCCCGGGACATGGAAAAGGTGCAGTACGTGCCGACGCTCGCCCCGCGCGACCCCGTACTGGTCGGCACGCTCGTCGGCGCGCTGCGCACGGCGGGCCCGCACTCCCTGCTGATGGTCTCCCACGGCCAGTCCGTCTCCCTGAACCTGAACTCCGGCTACTCCGAGGCCTGGGAACGGCGGCTGCTGCGCACCCTGGACGGACGGCCCGAGTTGCGGCGTGTGCTGTCCAACGAGGACGCGACACTGTACGAGTTGCGCAAGCAGCCCGCCGGCCCCGTCGCGGAACCCGCACCGGGCGCGGCAGGCCCGCAGGTCACGTGGACGCCGTGGTCGGTGGCCGGTGCGCTCGCGGCGGTGGCCCTGATACTGCTGCTGGCGGCGCGGGAACTGGTACGGGTGGCGGCTGGGCCGAGCGTGCGGAAACTGTCGTGGATGCAGGCGTCGCTGTGGTTTGCCCTGCCGTTGATGGTGGTGTTACTGGCGTCGCTGGTGCACCGCTTCTGGACGATGTCCTGAGCCCCACGCACAACGACCGTGGTCCGTGGTCCGGAGACATGCGGCGTACACGTTCCGCGCGATCTTCGGCCGCGGCCCTCACGGCAACCGAGACCGCACGGCTAACGGGTACAGGTCATCACGTAGGAGCACCCCTCCAGGAGCCGGCCAAGGCCCCCTCTGCCCTCACATCGCGGTTGCGGGGAGCTCGGGGCGGTGCCTGCCGTCAGCGGTCCCGCAGCCGGTCCGCCCCCTCCCGGACCGCGGGCAGCCGCTGGTACAGCGCGTCGCCGGGACAGCTGGTCTGGTGGCTGTCCCGATGCCCGGAGATGACGTGGAAATGGGCCGTCTCGCCCTTGTCGTACTTGCTCTCGTCGTTCGTCGAGACCAGCCGCACCATGCCGCGCGGGTCGGCCCCGTACCGCAGTTTCCACGCGGCAACCTTCGCGATCCCCTCGATGAGCGCCCGCGGCACCTTCACCCCCGACCCGAACGTGCCCAGCGCGGCGATTCCCACACTGTCGTCGTTGAACCCCTTGGTGTGCGCCCCGTGCACGGCCCGGCCGACGCCGCCTGCCCGGCCTTCGTAGATGGTCCCGCACCGGTCCACGACGAAGTTGTAGCCGATGTCGTCCCAGCCCTGAACCCTGACGTGGTCCGCCTGTAGCGCTCGCAGCATCTCCGGGACATCAGCGCAGGCGTAGCCGTTGGGATGCCCGGTGTGGTGGATGAAGACCGCGCTCACCGGACCCGTGTACGTCGCCCGCTGCCTGACCATGCCCTCATCCGCCCGCCAGGCCGCCCGGCTGACGATCGCGGGCTGCGGCGCCCCGTGCTGCGGCGCGGGGCCGATGGCGACCGGCTCGGGCGGGTCCGGCCGTACCGGGGCGTCCCGCAGCACCAGCAGAGCCAGCGGCAGGGCCATGGCGCCCAGGGCGAGTCGACGGGACCACATGGAAACCACCCTGCGCCCCGATCACGCACCTCGCAGGTGAGCGAACCAATCGAGTGAAAGCCGGGCGCCTGTGCCGCCAGATCCCCGAAAGGCCTGAGGAACGACTTTCTCTGCCTGTTCGAGGCGGCTCGGTCCCGCGCGCCCCGGGCGAGACTGCTCCCGCGGCGCATTGGTTTCGGTTTCTATCTCATTCACTGCGTCCGGCTCGGCCGAACGGGTGACGTGCGCATACGCCGCCGCAGGTCAGGGGACTTCCCCACCCGTCTGCCCACCCGTTGATTGTTCATGGGTACGGGACCGCCTTGCATCGGCCCGAGATCCGAGAGTGCCGGCCGAAAACTCAGGCCGGGGCGGCCGCCGTGATGTGGCTCAGCACGCACAGCCAGCGGCCATCCCGTTTCACGAACACATCGGTCGTCCACTCGTCGGCGTCGAAGCGTCGGCCCTGGTAGTGGGCCGTATTCGTCATCCGCACCGTGAGAACCGCGGTGTCGCCGTAAACCCGGACCCTGGCCTGGTCGACGAGATTCATGGCCGAGTGGGTCAGCTCCCCGGACTCGACAAGTGAGAGGAAGTATGCCTTGGCGGAGACCCCCGACTCGGAGACGATCACCCAGTCGTCGGCGATGAATTCGGCAATCCGTGCCGCGTCGTTGGACACGATCGCAGCCGCCCAGTCCTCCGCGACGGCTACGAGCTGAGCCTGAATCGCGTCGCCTTCCGGGCTTTTCGGGGGTGTACCAGCGGATTCGCCCACTTTCCGATCCTAACCGGCCTGACCGGAATCCGAGTCAGCGTCCGACGGTGAGTGTCTCGGTGCGACCGGGAGTTCTACGGCGAGTGTTACGGCGAATTCTTCGGTGCGGACGAGGAACCGGACGAGGAACCGGACGAACCGGAGGAAGAGGCGCCGATGGCCTCACCCTTGTCGATCGTCCCGCCAAGCTTCTTCTGGGCCGCCTTCATACGTTCCTCGGGCTTGGCGGAGATCACCCAGCGGTTGCCGACCAGGTAGACGCCGCCGTACATCTGCGCGTACTCCAGCCAGTCGCGCTTTCCTTTGTCGGTGTCGAAGCTGACGAACAGGTACTGCGCCTTGGCGGCATGGCACACGCCCTGGCGATAGTCGTCCACCTCCGTGGTGATCTCGGCGGTGCAGCCGACGGTGGACGCGAGCTTCTCCACACTGGCCGGCCGGGCGACCTTGACGGTCTCACGTGAGATAGCCGACTTGCGCTCGGCGACGCTCCGCTTCTCCTTCGGGCCGGCGCCCCCGCCGCAACCACTGACCAGCAGTGCCGAAACCATCACAAGAACCGGAGCCATGAGCAGGCGACGCCGCTGTCGGCAGGACGGATGATCGTCCATCAGGCGCTCCCTCGTCACAGGTGGGTGGGTCACGCCTATCGAGTACGGAACCAGTGACCAGGCCGTTCATCGCGCCGACGCCTTCAACGGGCGGATGACCGATCAGCGGGTGAGCCAGCGCAGTCCGTACGGCCCGAGGTCGAAGGAGTGGCCGTCGACCTTCGCCGCGATCTTCCGGTCGAGTGTGTTGACGACCAGCACGGCCTTGTCGTCGGCGAGGACCTTGAGGTTCCGCTTGTCGTCCGCGGCGACGGAGACGTCCCGGAAGCGGGTGCCGGGCGGGAACTCGCGGGCGAAGCGGCTCAGCAGCTTCAGCATCGGCAGCCCGGACCCGCCGTCGGCGAGTTCGGTGCTGCGCCAGAGGCAGCCCGCGCAGCGCTCGCCCTTCTTCTGCGGATTCCAGTAGAAGCCGGTGGTGGCCCCGCCGCGGGCCATCGCGATCACTCCCGCGGCCTGTACGGCGCTTCGGTGCCGCTCGCTCCAGCCGTCGCGTTCATCGCGCTCATCCCCCGGCTCGACGTACCACTCGGCCCACCACAGCGGCAGGCCCGTCGTCCGGCGCACCCAGCGGCCCACGGCGGCCAGTTTGTCGGTGGCCGCGAACTCGTCCGGGATCAGCCGGTCGTCGCGCGTGTAGCTGGAGCCGTCGACGACGACGAAGTCCGCGCCGGCCTTGTGCTCGTTCCAGTACGTGACGGCCTCGAGAGAGCGGCGGTCGGCTGTGCCCCAGGGGCCGGAGAGGCCGGAGGCATAGGTGTCCTCGCCGGGCGGGTGACTGTCCATGACGACGTACGGCCCGCCGACCAGGATGTCCTTGCTCACCTTCTTCAGGGCCGCGTGGACGAGGTTGTAGAGCCGGGTGTAGCCCTCGTAGTTCCAGCGCTTCCTGCTCTCGTCGAAGAAGCCCTTGAACTCGTTCCAGACGATGAAGTGCCGTACGTCCGGGTAGCGCCGGGCGACGGTGGCCGCGAGCGCGGCGAAGTCCTCGTAGTGCTCGGGGGCGGGGGCCGTCTCCAGCCGCTCCTTCGACCAGTCCGTACGGCCCGCCTTGCCGCCCTTCATCCAGTCCGGGGCGCAGCACAGGGTGATGACCGGGGTGCCGCCGGAGCGGCGGACGAAGGCGATACGGCGGTCCAGCTCGGCGAAGTCGTAGCGGCCCGGGGAGGGTTCGGGATTGTCCGCCCCCCAGCCCATGATGTGCTGGTTCTGCGGCATGGGCTGCGCCGAGAGCAGCTTCTCCGCCCGGCTGCCGGCCGCCGGCTCGCCGTCGTCGGCGCTGAACTCGGTGTGGGTGAACCCCCAGCCGAGTTCCGCTCTCGCCTTCCCGGAGGGTACGGACGGCGTGCCGTACGCACCGGTCGCGCCCTTGCTTCCGCGGTACGGCTCGCTGCCGCCGGGCGGGGCGCCGCACATGGTGAACAGCAGGGCCAGCGCGGCAATGCCCACTCCGAGCAGCGCGGTGACCCCGAACCGCCCTGCCCCCGGTAACGTCCCTCGTGCCCCACCGTGACGTGTCATCGTGGCCAGGGTAGCGACGGTCATGCCCGGTTCGACCGGTTCTTGCGGAAGTGACGGGTAACCGATGAAAAACCTGCGTGCGCAAGGGCTGCCGGTGCCGGATCATGAGCCGCATGCCCGCCGAACGACCGCCCGACCTCAGGAGGCCCACCCTGCCCAGCGAGACCACGCCGCCGCCCGGCGACCGGCCGGCCGAGGCCCAGGACGCGCTGCCGATCCGTCTGCACATGGATGACAGCGATTCGCCCTCCGATGTCGTGGACGCGCTGTTCCTGGGCCGGTTCGCCACCGGTGAGCAGCCCTACTCCCGTAGCTCGTCCATCGACCGGCTGAAGACGGGGGCGTCTCTGCTGCCCCCGGCGGCGAAGGTGCTGCGCTCGGCGCGGGACGACGACCGCAGCGCGCTGCTGGCGGAGGGCGAGGGCTGGACGCTGCTGGTCTCCCGGTGGAACCGCGGTGCGGATGTGACCGTGACCGCCCTCTCGGACGAGTTGGCCGAGAAGGTCCTCGGGCAGAGCGTCGACGGCGCGGAGGACGAGCCGGAGCCGCAGCCCGAGAATGTGCCGATGGGCTTCTGGTACGTCTCGCCCCGGCGCGGCCCGCACCGCACCACCCGGCAGATCTCCGCCGGGACGTGGGAGGAGACCCGGGCGAACTATACGGCGCCGGTCGCTGAAGCGATGGACCGGCTGATGAAGGTCACACCGGACGACATCGCGGGCCGGCTGCTTCTTCTGCACGGCCCGCCCGGTACCGGCAAGACCTCCGCGCTGCGGACGCTGGCACGGGCATGGCGCGACTGGTGCCAGGTCGACTGCGTGCTCGACCCGGAGCGGCTGTTCAACGACGTCGGCTATCTGATGGACATCGCGATCGGCGAGGACGACGGCTCGGCGAAGGGGCGTTGGCGGCTGCTGCTGCTCGAGGACTGCGACGAGCTGATCCGCGGCGAGGCCAAGCACACGGCGGGCCAGGCGCTTTCCCGGCTGCTGAACCTCACGGACGGGCTGCTCGGCCAGGGGCGCAATGTGCTGGTGGGGGTCACCACGAACGAGGACCTGGAGCGCCTGCACCCGGCGGTGGTCCGCCCGGGCCGCTGCCTGGCCCGTATCGAGGTGGGCTCGCTGACCCGCGCGGAATCGGTGAACTGGCTCGGCAGGGAGGAGGGGATCGGGCGGGACGGCGCGTCGCTCGCGGAGCTGTACGCCCTGCGGCGCGGTACGGGCCCGGCGTCGGTCCCGTCCCAGCCGTCGGACGCGGACGCGGGGTTGTACTTGTAGCGCGGATCAGGAACCTTCGTAGACGGCCCGCAGCGCGTCCTCGGCGGCCGCGCGGGCAGCGGCGAGGTCCAGGCCCAGGCGGTGCACCCGCTCGGCATAGGCCGAGGCCGCCGCGGCGGCCTCGCGCTCCGCCGCTTCGCCGGCCGCGGCGATGAAGGTGCCGTTGCGGCCCCGCGTCTCGATCACTCCGTCGGTCTCCAGCGCGCGGTACGCCTTGGCGACGGTGTTCGCCGCCAGACCCAGCTGCTCGGCGAAGCCGCGTACGGTCGGCAGCTTGTAGCCGACCGGCAGGGCTCCCGAGCGGGCCTGGCCGGCGATCTGGGCGCGTACCTGCTCGTACGGCGCCTCGGCGGCCTCGCTGTCGACGACGACCTTCAGTCTCACGGGGGCTCCTCGCGGATCGCTGCGCTTTGTGGCACCCATTGTGTAGGACAGGCCCGGCTCCGGCGCGGCGTGGCACGCGAAACCTGCGCGCGGGTCACCGGGTCGGCGACACGCGTGCACCCCCGGCGGACCGGGCGTGCCCGGCCCCGCCGCTCAGTCGACCGCGGCATCCTCCGGAGTGCTGCGAGCCAGCGCGGCCAGGGTGTCCAGGGCGTTGGCCAGCGTCCCGGGCGGCGGGGATGCGAGACCGAGCCGTACGGCGTGGGGAGCGCTGCGCGAGCCGACCACGAACGCGGCGGCGGGGGTGACGGCGATGCCCCGGCGGGCAGCGGCCGCGACGAAGGTCTCGGCCCGCCACGGCTCCGGCAGCTCCCACCAGCAGTAGTAGGAATACGGGTCGCTGCGCAGCGCGAAGCCCTCGAGATGCCGGCGGACGATCCGCTGCCGGTCCGCCGCGTCACGGCGCTTGGCCGACCCGATGGCCGCCACGGTGCCGTCGGCCATCCAGCAGGTCGCGGCTTCGAGGGCGAAGCCGGTGGCCGTCCACGCTCCGGAGCGCAGCGCGGCGGCGACCGGGCCCGCGTGGGAGGCGGGCGCTACGGCGAGGCCGACGGTCAGGCCCGGAGCGAGCCGCTTGGACAGGCTGTCGACCAGGATGGTGCGCTCCGTCGCGAGGGCCGCCAGCGGGGGCGGACCGTCGTGCAGGAACGCCCAGATGGTGTCCTCGACCGCGTGGAGGTCGCAGGCGCGCAGGACGTCGGCGAGTTCGGTACGACGCCACTGCGGCATGGTCGCACCGAGCGGGTTGTGCAGCGTCGGCTGCACGTAGACGGCCCCAAGCGGGGTGCTGCGGTGGGCGGCGGCAAGGGCGTCGGGGCGCAGCCCGGCCTCGTCGGTGGCGAGCGGGACGAGGGTGACACCGAGCCGGGCGGCCATGGACTTCACCAGCGGGTAGGTGAACGACTCGACGCCGAGCCGGCCGCCTGCGGGGACGAGCGCTGCGACAGCGGCGGCGATCGCCTGGCGGCCGTTGCCCGCGAACAGCACGCTCTCCGGGGCCGGTTGCCATCCGGGACGGGCCAGGAGCGCGGCGGCCGCGTCGCGGGCGACAGCGGTGCCGGCGGCGCCGACGGGCCGCAGGCTCGCGGCCAGGACATCGGGGCGGAGCAGGCGTCCAAGGCTGTCGGCGAGCAGGCCGGACTGCTCGGCCACCACGGGATAGTTCAGCTCCAGGTCGATCCGAGTGCCGGCGGCGGCCGGTTCGGCGAGGGCGTGGCCCGGTGACGGTTGCGCGGCCCGTACGAACGTGCCGCGGCCCACTTCGCCGACGACGAGCCCGCGCCGTACCAGCTCGCGGTAGACGCGCCCGGCCGTGGAATTGGCGACGCCGTGCTGCCGGGCGAACGCGCGCTGGGTCGCGAGGCGGTCTCCCGGTCGCAGCCGACCTGCGGCGATATCGGCCGCCACGGCGTCGGCGATCAGCCGGTAGTCATCCATCCGCGTCCCCTTGTCCGAGATCAAAACCCTGCATTGCACCGAGGGCAATGATTGCATTGCACTCAACTGCTGGAGCTGCTTACGATCACGGTCAACTGCACGGGATTCGCAGGACAGTTGACCGAGAGGATGGAATCCGTGGCAACGACTGCCATCGAGGGGATCACCGTCGGGTACGACGACGAGGGCAGCGGTGAGCCGTTGGTGCTCGTCCACGGCCACCCTTTCGACCGCTCGATGTGGGCGCCGCAGATCGCCGAGTTCGCGGGGGCGGGACAGCGGGTGATCGCACCGGATCTGCGCGGCTACGGCGAGAGCACCGTGATCCCGGGCAAGACGCCGCTCGATGTCTTCGCCCGCGACATCGCCGCTCTGCTGGACCACTTGGCGGTCGACCGCATCGTCCTGGGCGGGCTCTCCATGGGCGGTCAGATCGTGCTGGAGTTCTACCGGCTGTTCCCGGAGCGGGTGCGGGGGCTGCTGCTCGCCGACACCTTCGCCCGTGCCGAGACGGAGGAGGGTCGGAAGGTGCGCAACGAACTGGCCGACCGGCTGCTCCGTGAGGGCATGCGGGGATACGCGGACGAAGTGCTGGCCAAGATGATCGCGCCGTACAACGTCGGGGCGATGCCCGCTGTCGCCGAGCATGTGCACCGCATGATGCGCGGCAGCTCACCCGAAGGCGCGGCGGCCGCGCTGCGGGGCCGCGCCGAACGGCCCGACTACTGCGACCTCCTCGAAAAAATCTCCGTCCCCACGCTGGTGGTGGTCGGCCGGGATGACGAGTTCACCCCGGTGGCCGACGCCGAGTTCATGTACCAGCGCATCCCGGACTCGGCCCTCGCCGTCATCGAGGGCGCCGCCCACATGCCGAATCTGGAGCGCCCGGACGAGTTCCATCGCGCGCTGCACCGTTTTCTCCCCGGCACCGGTGGCTGATCAGCTTTCTCTCGTCGCGTCAGCGTTCATGCGGCCTCGTCCTGTCGGCGCGTCATGGGGTGGCCGGGAGCGGGACGGCCCGGTCCGGGCCCTTCGGGTCGTGGGCAATCGGGTCCCCCGGGCTGTGCCAGTGCAGGACAAAGCGGTGGCCCGCACGGTATGCCTCCAGCCCGGCCCGGCAGTACGCGACCATGTCGTCCGGCAGGCTGTCCAGCGAGAACCAGTCCAGCTGCGAGCACTTGTCGGGCTCACGGTTGACCGGCTCGCCCCCGGCTCCGTACGCGGCCTCGAAGAACCAGCCGATCCGGGGCCGCCCCTCCGGCGCGCGGTGCTGCATGACCAGGGCGACCCGCAGATCCTCCGGGGCGAGGTCGATTCCGGTCTCCTCCCACGCCTCGCGGATCATCGCCTCCCGTACGTCCTCGCCGTCCTCCGCATGGCCGGACGGCGCGTGCAACAGTCCGTCGGCGTAACCGGTGTTGGCCCGGCGGCCGAGAAGCACCTGGTCCCCTCGGCGCAGGATCAGATGGACGTCGACCACCTCGGTGTGGCGCCGGGGCGCGGCCGGGTGGACCACCATCGCGTACCGCTCGTCGGTGACCTTACGTCCCCACAGGGCGGCGTCGGCGGAGAGCCGCTCGGTGTGGATGCGGCCCGCCAGCGGCGCGGCCGCTGCGGAGAGGGTGGCGGCCGGGATACCGGCCGGATCGGTCTCACCCCAGACGCCTTCGACCAGGACGAGCCGTCCTCCTGGGCGCAGCAGTCCCGCCCAGTGGCGCAGCACGGCGGCCGGGTCGGCGAGCATCCACATGACGTGCCGGGCGAGGACGACATCGAACCGGCGCTCCCCCACGGGCGGTCGGGCCGCATCCCCGACGAGGACGCGCGCGCCCGTCCCGGCGAGTTTGGCCCGGGCCTCTCCGGCCATGCGCGGTGAGCGGTCGACCGCGGTGACCCGGTGGCCCCGTCCGGCCGCCAGCAGGGCCAGACTGCCGGTGCCGCACCCCAGGTCGAGGACGTCGGACGGCTCGCCCGGCAGCCAATCCGCGAGCCGCGCCGCCCAGGCGGCCCGTACGGCGGGGTCGCGCAGGCCGTGGTCCGGCTCGTCGTCGAAGTGCGCCGCGGCGGCGTCCCAGTATGCGGCGGTCAACGTCTCATCGCTCATACCGCGATCGTCGCATCGGCCACTGACAGTCCGCCCGGACCCGGTTGCTTGCCGGGCCGGGCCCAATTGCTCCCCGGACCCAGCCGCTCCCCGGACCCAGACGCCTCACGGACCCAGACGCCTCACGGGACCCCGGTCGCAATGCCGCCCAGGCGCTCAGACCCTCTTGCGGTAGTGGATACGGTCGTACGGGCCGTCCTGCCGGCGCTCCGTCACTTCGTAGCCGTAGCACGGGTAGAGCTCCTGGTTCTCCCACATCAACGCGTTGGTGTAGAGCCGGATCTCCGGCAGACCGCGCTCGCGCGCGTACCTTCGGCGAAGGCGAGCAGGGCCCGGCCCACACCCTGGCCGTGCGGCCCGCGGGTGGACCGCGACGCTCTCCAGGAAGAGGTGGTCCGCCTCGGGCACGAGCACCAGCGCGCCCACGCGCGCGGCGGATCCGGCCGACCCCCGCGGCTCCGGGTCGCCGGTCACGAACACCCGCCCTGCCGCGATGTCGGCTGTGTGGTCGGCGTCCATCGGGGCGGGGCGGATGCCGATCCGGTCGATGCAGTGGTGGTACGCGGCGTCGGTGGCAGCCCGTACGGCGGGGCCGTCGGCCGGGGCCGCGGAGCGGATGTCGTTCATGATCGGGCCGGTGTCCTCCTCCGCACTCGGGTCAGCGGGCACCGAGTCCGCGGTGCCGGAGGCGCCGGGCGGCCAGTCGCGCAGTGGGCTTCTCGGCGCGCAGGGCGGCCAGTTCGCTGCCGAGCACGGTACCGAGGCGGGTGAGGAACGCGCTCGGGCCGTCGGCGGCGTCGCCGTCCCCGCCGTCTTCCGGGGCTTCCTCGATGACGCGGTCCACGATGCCGTGCGCGAGGAGGTCGGCGGAGCGTACGCCTTGGCGGGCGGCTGCCTCCTCGGCCCGGTCCGTGGTCCGGTACATGATCGCGGAGGCGCCCTCGGGCGGCAGCGGGGAGAGCCAGGCGTGCCGGGCCGCGAGCACCCGGTCGGCAGGTAGCAGCGCAAGCGCGCCACCGCCCGCCCCCTGGCCGAGCAGCAGGCACAGAGTCGGCGCCGACAGCGTGACGAGGTCCGCGAGGCAGCGGGCGATCTCGGCGGCGAGGCCGCCCTCTTCGGCCTCGCGGGAGAGCGCGGCGCCCGCCGTGTCGACGACCGTGAGCAGCGGAAGATTCAGCTCGGCAGCTATCCGCATACCGCGCCGGGCCTCGCGCAGGCCCCCCGGGCCCAGTGGCGGGGCCGACTCGGCGCGGCGGTCGTGGCCGAGGACAACACAGGGCGTGCCGCCGATCCGGGCGAGCGCGAGCAGCAGCCCGGGGTCGTGCTCCCCGGCCGCGGTCCCGCTGAGCGGGGTGACCTCACGGCCCGCGACCTTCAACAGGGCGCGTACGCCGGGGCGCTCGGGGCGCCGCGAGCGCTGGAGGGACTCCGCTGCCGGTGTGTCCGGTGCGGCGGCGGTGTCGCGCCCGGCCGGTTCGTGGGACCGGCTGTCCGGACCTTCGGGATCCGCGTCCCCGCAGAGGACGGCGAGCGCGCGCGCCGCCACGCCCGGAAGCTGACGGGCGGGGAACACCGCGTCCACCAGGCCGTGGGCCAGGAGGTTTTCCGCTGTCTGGACGCCAGAGGGGAACTCCTCGCCGTAGAGGGCCTCGTGGACGCGCGGGCCCAAAAAGCCGATGAGCGCTCCCGGTTCGGCCCCGGTGACATGCCCCAGGGAACCCCAGGAGGCGAGCACCCCTCCCGTCGTGGGGTGCCGCAGATAGACCAGATACGGCAGCCCGGCCGCCTTGAGGCTCGCGATGGCCGCGGTGACCTTCACCATCTGGACGAAGGCGACAGTCCCCTCCTGCATACGGGTGCCGCCGGACGCAGGTACGGCGAGCAGCGGTAGCCGCTCCTCCGTGGCCCGTTCCACGGCCCGGACGAGCCGTTCGCCCGCCGCGACCCCGATCGACCCGGCCAGGAAGCGGAACTCGCAGGCGACGAAGGCGACCCGGCGCCCGCGGATCCGGCCCTCGCCGGTGACGACGGACTCGTCGAGACCAGTGAGCTCGCGCGCCCGTTCGAGGTCGGCGCGGTAGCTCTCGTCCTCGGTGGTGACGGCCACGGGCTCGTCCCAGCTCCGCCGGCTGCCGGGGTCGACGACGGCTTCGATCAGGTCGAGGGCGGGAGTACGAGGGCTGGGTCCGGTCATGGCACACACCTTGCCACGGCCGTCCCCCGGCCAGGTTCTCGCATGACCGCCGAGTGACACCCCGGTCGCACGGTCACCTGTCGGGTGGCGCCCGGCCGGCACCGGAAATCAACCCTTGTTCAGGCGTGGACCGCGGAGGCCGGGGAGCTTCGACGACCCCGCTTCCTCAGGCCCTTCTTAGCCTCGGCTTAAACGCACCATAAGGATCCCCTTCAGCCCGCTCCAGCAGCGGAATTCGCCGTTCTGCGGGTCTAGCGTGCTGATCGCCGAGGCAGGGCCCGACCCCGTCGGCGCCGTTCTTTCGGGGGGCGGTGCCGCCGTCCCGGGCGCCCCCCACACACACGCCCCCGAGGCCTCGGCAGGAGCAGCACCCGGACAAGAGCAGCCCCAACGATGCAGCACCACCGATGAGCAGCCCCACCGAAGGAGCCCCCACCATGACCGCACGTCGTCAGGCCGCCGGGATCGCCGTCATAGCCGTCACGCCACTTGCGCTCACCGCACTGGCCGCCGCGCCCGCGGCAGCGCACGGTTCCATGACCGACCCCGTCAGCCGGGTGTCCGCCTGCTTCAGCGAGGGACCGGAGAGCCCCAAGTCGGCGGCGTGCAAGGCGGCCGTGGGGGCCGGCGGCACCCAGGCGCTCTACGACTGGAACGAGGTCAACATCCCCGACGCCGCCGGGAAGCACAAGCAGATCATCCCGGACGGCAAGCTGTGCAGTGCGGGCCGCGACAAGTACAAGGGCCTCGATCTGCCGCGCGCCGACTGGCCGTCCTCCAAGCTCGCCGCGGGCAAGCACACCTTCCGCTACAAGGCCACCGCCCCGCACAAGGGTTCGTTCGAGCTCTACGTCACCAAGGACAGCTACGACCCCGCCAAGCCGTTGAAGTGGTCGGACCTGGAGCCGGCGCCGTTCGCGAAGGTGACCAACCCGAAGCTGGTGAACGGCGAGTACGTCTTCGACGGCACGGTGCCCGGCAAGTCCGGCCGCCACCTGATCTACAGCATCTGGCAGCGCTCGGACAGCCCGGAGGCCTTCTACACCTGCTCCGACGTCGTGTTCGGGCAGGACAGCGGCCGCGGTTCCGCCCCGGCTCCGAAGGCGAGCGCTCCGAGCGAGAAGCAGATCGACAAGGCCATCGACAAGTCGACGGTGGACCACAACGGCCACGGCGGCGACGGCGACCAGCACAACACCGCATCGCGCGGAGCCACCGGGAGCCCCGCAGAGCAGTCGGCGAAGGACGCGGCCGCGGACACCGAAGCGGCGGGCAACGCGCCCGCGCCGAACGGCTCGGCGGCACCGGCGGACGACGACAAGCTCGCCCAGACCGGCGGCGACAGCAGCACCACCCCGATCGCCCTCGGCGGCGCCGGCGTGCTCGCGCTCGGGGCGGCCGTGCTGTTCGCAACGGGCCGCCGCAAGGCCGCCCGCAGCCGCGGCTGAACCGCCAAGCGCCCCCGACGAGGATGGGTAAGGCCTCGTCGGGGGCGCGACTCAATCGAGTGATCAGGCGTTGAAGCAGGTCGTCGGGGTGGCGTGGTCGGGGTCGAGGGCGTTGGCGGTCTCGTGGAAGGCGAGCCGGTCGAACAGGCCGATGGCCAGATGCTCGGAGAAATCGACCGAACACAAGTCCTGCAGTAGGACGTTGCGCACGCCGGGCCCGGAGAGGTACTGCGAGGCGTACGGGGTGACGACCTCGTCGTACTTGGTCGCGATCACGGTGTAGCTCACGCCGGGGACGGTGTCACCGCCCTCGTTGAGCTCGCGCAGGAAGTCCGACCCGGCGATCTGGTCGGCCAGCCCGGGGGCCATGCCGTCGATGGCGTCCTCCGCGCCGGGGAAGAGGTCGAGCAGCCGGGTGAGCCCGTTCAGGGTGGTGCCGTGGTTGTCGGGCGCCAGGCCGATCAGCGCGTGCACCTTGTCCGCGCCACCCAGGAACTTGAGGTAGTGACGCGGCATCATGCCGCCCTGGCTGTGGCCGACCAGGTCCGCCTCGGCAGCCCCGGTCGCCGACAGGACGCGGTCGACGTAGGCGGAGAGCTGCCGGGCCGAGTCCTCGATGGGTCCGAGACCGTGGAAGAGGGGCACCCCGGGCAGCTGGCCGTAGTCCAGGGAGAAGACGCAATAGTCGCGCTTGACCAGATAGGGAGCGAGACCGAGCCAGTTGTCGACCGAGTTGCCGAAGGTGCCGTGCACGAGCACGACGGGGCGGGGATGGTCGGCGGACGGTTTGCAGGAGAAGTTGTTCCAGCCGCTGGTCGTACGTGCGGTGGAGTCGTCGGCCACGGCGGGTGCTGTGGTGAGCGCGGCCATGAGCAGGAGGACGGGAAGGAGCTTCAGCGCTCGCTTCCAGGGCAGCTTCATGCGATCTCCTCGCGGGGCAGAACGGAGTGGGGTAGCCGTCACCCTGTGATCCGGATCACAAGAGAGCTGTTCACCTGTCAAATTACGGACGAGTAGCAAAACTTGCCAGTCACGCGGCGGTAAAGAAACCGCCATACGGCTTTTACATGACGCTCACAGTGATAATGAGCGCGTCCCGGCCGCGGCTACGGTGAGCCTGGCCGAGACCCGACGGCCCTCACGCCGCGCGCAGGGTTCCGGCCGGCCGGACCGCCCCCGCGCCGAAGCGGGCGCGGGCCCGGTCCGCGGCGGCCTCGATACGGCGGGACTTCTCGTCGGCGGGATCGAAGGTCAGCTGGTGGGAGGCGAGTTCGGCGGGCATCAGGCCCTCGGCCCGGAGGGAGACCCCCCGTACGCGGGCCCGCTGCAGGGCGAGGGAGGCATGCAGCGCGTACGCGGCGGCGGTCAGTGCCGGAGTGTGCGCCGTGGGCTCGGGGAGGACGCGGCTGCGGGTGGTCGTGGAGCGGTCGGCGTAGCGGACGGTGAGGGTCAGGGAGCGGGCGACCTGCCCGTCCGTACGCAGCCGGGTACCGAGCTCATGGGCGAGTGTGAGCAGCGCGCGGCGGCGGTGGTCGGGGTCCAACTCATCGTGGTCGAAGCGGTGTTCCGCACCGAGAGAGCGGGCGGGGGCGTTCGGGGTGACGAAGGCCGGGTCGATGCCGCGCGCCCGCTCGAGGACGCGCCGCCCGGCGCTCGCCCCGAGGATCCGCTGGAGGGCGGCGGGCGGTGCGGCCGCGATCCGGCCGACGCTGTCCAGACCGTACGCGCTCAGGGTGCGGGCCGTGGCCTGGCCGACGCCGTACAGAGCGGCGGCCGGCTTACGGGCGAGGAACGCGCCGACCTCGTCCGGGTCGTCGGGGACGGTACGGATCGCTTCGCCGGGCGCGGGGTCGTGGGCCGCCATCCGGGCGAGCAGCGGGTTGGCGGCGACACCGATGGTGCAGTCGACGTCGTAACGGGCGAGCGCCCGGACCCGCACGAGCGCGGCGATCCCGGCCGCGTCCCGTCCGAAATAGCGCAGCGCGCCACCGACATCGACGAGCGCGGCGTCGGGCGGCAGCGCCTCGATGACGGGGCTGAACTCGGCGAGCAGCCCGAGGAGTCCCGTATACGTCCGCTCCCCCGGGGCGGCCTCCGTCCCGGCGGCCCGGAACCGTACATACAGCACGCGTGTCGGCCCCCGGTCCTCCGGGCTGGCGGGCCCGGAGTTCGCCGCCGGCGCCTCGCGTTCCCGGCCCGTCCCGGGGAGATCCTCGCGCACGCGCGCGTGCCGCGCGTCCGCCCCCGCCCTGTCCGCGGCGGCAGTCCCGGCCCCTGCACGCGCGCGTGGCCGGGGGCCGCGGGCCGGGACGGTCGCGGCGGTTCGTTCGGGGGGACGGGGCGGCGGTGTCATCGGCCCGCGCTCCCCGGGCTGGAGTGCCACAACTTGCGGCCCGTGGCGGCGGTGTCGCCCGCGGGGCGGAGGTCCGCCCAGGGGTGCATGGCGTAGCCGGTCGGCATATGGATGCGACGGCCGCTCGTGGGGTCGCCGGCGGAATCGCGGGTGCCGTCAGGGCCGCCGGCGCCGTCAGGACCGTCGCCGCCGGGTCCCGCGGGCTCCGGCACCGCGCCGGGCTCACCGTCGGGACCCACGGCCGCCAGGCGGGCCGCGACCGCGTCCAGGCCGCCCACCCGGCGCAGTTCCGCGAGCTCGGCGAGGTTCCACGCCGCCGCACCGACCACGCTGAGGCTGCGCGGCCCGCGCCGCTGGACCGTACCGCGGACGAGCAGCAGCCAGGAGTGGAAGACGGTGTGCGCGCATCTCCCGTGGCTGTCGTCGAAGAAGGCCAGATCGACCAGGCCCGTACCGTCGTCGAGGGTCGTGAAGATGACCCTCCGGCCGGAGCGGATCGGCGGGGTCTGCGTGGCGGCCTTGGCGCCGGCGACGAGCACCGTCTCGCCGTGCCGCGCAGCGCGCAGCCGCCGCGCCGGAATCGCGCCCAGCTCCTCCAGGAAGTCGGCATGGTCACCCATGAGGTGCCGGGAGGTGTCCATACCGAGCACATTCAGCTCCGCGCCGAGGCGTTCGGACGCGTCGAGGTCGGGCAGCCCGACGGGCTCCGTGACAGCCGCGGTACGCGTACCCGCATCCAGCGGCAGCTGTCCCGCGTGGGCCCCTCCTTCCCGTCGGCCGGCTCGCTGCCTGCGGTGCAGTTCGGCGATATGCAGCAGCAGGTCGCGGCGGTTGCCGCCGAACGCGTCCAACGCGCCGACCTGGGCGAGCCGTTCGGCGACCGGCAGCCCCGGCCGGGCCCGCCGCCACAGGTCCTGGAGCGAGGCGTACGGCTGTCCGGCCGTGATCCGCTCCGTCTCGGCCTCGCTGATGCCGTGGACTTCGGAGAGAGCGAGGCGTATGCCCCACTTACCACCAGACTCCAGTTCGATTCGATAAGCGGCCGCCGACCGGTTCACATCCAGCGGCAGGATCGGCACCCCGCGCCGCCGCGCGTCCGCGAGCAGCAGCCGCTTCGGGTACATCCCCGGGTCGTGGGTGAGCAGCCCCGCGTAGAAGGCCGCCGGGTAGTGCGCTTTCAGCCAGGCCGATTGATACGTCGGCACGGCGAAGGCGACGGCGTGGGCCTTGCAGAAGCCGTACGAACCGAACGCCTCGACGATCTCCCAGGTGCGCGCCACCACCTCCGGCGCGTAACCGCGGCCCCGCGCCTCCCGCGCGAACCAGGCCCGTACCCGCCCCTGCCGCTCGGAGTCCGACAGTGCGCGCCGCGCCTCGTCGGCGCGGCCCGGGCCGCAGCCGGTCATGATGCTCAGGATCTCGATGATCTGCTCGTGGAAGACCACCACGCCATAGGTCTCGCTCAGCACCCCCTCCAGGTCGGGGTGCGGGTAGTCCGGCGCCTTCCGCCCGTGCCGCGCCTCGATGAAGGGGCGCACCATGTCGGCCGCGACCGGCCCCGGCCGGAAGAGCGAGATGTCCACGACCAGATCGTGGAAGGTGCTGGGCTGCAGCCGTCCGATCAGGTCGCGCTGGCCCGGCGACTCGATCTGGAAGCAGCCGAGCGTCTCGGTGGACCGGATCAGGTCGTACGTCGCGGGGTCGCCCGGCGGCACCTGCGCCGGGTCGTCCAGATCCAGCCGGTGGCCCGGTTCCGGCGCGGCCCGCTCGATCTCCGCGACCGCGTGCGCCATCGCGGACTGCATCCGCACCCCGAGGACATCCAGTTTGAGCAGCCCCAGGTCCTCGACGTCGTCCTTGTCGAACTGCGACATCGGGAAGCCGTCGCCGCTCGCGACGACGGGTGTACGGGCGTGCAGCGAGGCGTCGGACAGCAGCACCCCGCAGGGGTGCATGGCGATCCCGCGGGGCAGCGCGTCGAGCGCCTCCACCAGCTCCCACAGCCTGCCGTAACGGTCCTGCCCGGCGGCGACCGCTCGCAGTTCGGGCAGTTCGGCGAGCGCCGCCCGCGCATCGCGTGCCCGGATGTGAGGGAACGCCTTGGCGAGCCGGTCGACCTCGGCCGGGTCCATGCCGAGGGCCGCGCCCACGTCCCGGATGGCGTGCCGTACCCGGTAGGTCTCGGGCATGGCGACGGTGGCGACCCGCTCCGATCCGAAGCGATCGAAGATCGCGCGGTAGACCTCCAGCCGGCGGGCGGACTCGACGTCGATGTCGATGTCGGGCAGCACGCGCCGGTCCTTCGACAGGAAGCGCTCCATCAGCAGGTGGTGCTCCACCGGGTCGGCGTGCGCGATGCCGAGGAGGTGGTTGACGAGCGAACCGGCGCCGGAGCCGCGGGCGGTGACCCGGATGCCGAGCGCACGGGTGTCGTCGACGACCTGGGCGACGGTGAGGAAGTACGAGGCGAAGCCGTGGTACGCGATGATGTCCAGCTCCTTGTGGAGCCGTTCCCAGCGCTCACGGTCCCGGTCGTGGCCGCGCAGCACCATGGCGGCGGCGCAGCGCGAGCGCAGAGCCCGGTCGGCGGTGCGCCGCTCCGCGCCGACCAGGTGGGGTTCGGGGAAGTGCACGCTGCCGAGCCCGAGGTCGTCCTCGGGGTCGACCAGACACTCGGCGGCGGTCCGCTGCGTCTCCTCCAGCAGACGGTACGCCGCGTCCCGCCGGAAACCCGCCGCTTCCGCGATCCGCTCGGCGACGCGCGCCATGTCCCCCGCGTCTTTGAGCCAGCGTTCACCGCTGTCGAGAGTCTCCGGTTTGCGCGGGTCGACCGGTACGAGACGGCGAGCGGCGTCCAGCACGTCGGCGACCGGCCCCTGCCCGGGGTCGGCATAGCGCACGGCGTTCGTCAGCACGGCCCGTACGCCCTGGTCAGCGGCGAAGCCGACGGTACGGGCGGCGAGCCGCAGCGAGCCCGGACCGGTGCCGGCGCGCCCCAGGTGCACCGCCTCCAGCCGGAGCGCGTCGCCGTGTATCTCCCGCCAGGGCACGAGCAGCCGCGCGGCGCGGTCGGGGCGGCCCGCGGCGAGGGCGCGGCCGATCTCGGAGTCGGGGCCGAGCAGCACGGTCAGCCCGCTGTCCGCGGACTTCTCGAGGTCCGGCCGGCCCAGGACGGGCCGCTCGGCGCCGTCCGCGTGAGCGGCCGAAACCAGCCGGCACAGGGCGGCCCAGCCGGTGGCACCGTCCCGGGCGAGGAAGACCGCACGGGGCGTGGACTCGTCGATGAACGCCCCGCCGCGCACCGGACTCCTCCTCTCCGCAGAGGACGAGGAGGAAGTGCGTCCGCGCTGTGCGCTCCCCTTGCCGTCCCGTGCCCGCTCCCCCACGGCAAGGCCGGTCCCGAACAGCGGCCGCACTCCGGCCGTCGCACACGCCTTGGCGAAGCGGACCGCCCCGGCGAGGGTGTCCCGGTCCGCCAGTGCGATGGCGTCCATGCCGCGCTCCGCGGCGCGTCCGGCAAGCCGCTCCGGGTGCGTGGCCCCGTACCGCATGGAGAACCCGGAGACGGTGTGCAGATGCGTGAACCCGGGCATCCACACCTCCTGCCATTCGCCCACCCCCTGGCTGAAACCTTTCCGTCCTCCCTTCCCCCACCATAGACCAAGCTTCGAACATTCGTGCGACACGATGCGAGCGGCCGACCCTGGACACCACGCCCGCCCCGTTCGACCATTCGCCGCCCGCGTCGGACACCCGCCGTCCGCGCCGCCGGATTACGGATCTCCCCCCGGCCGCCCCCGCAGGGTCAGAGGATTTGCGCCTGCCGGAGCGACGCCCCCGCCGACCCGACCGAAGAATCTCCCCCTACAGGCGCGGATCGACGGAAGATCGTGCGACACGCCGATGAAAAACAGCACTTTCCAGCCGAGGTGGGTTGACCCGGGGACCTTTACGTAGGGGCATTTCTGCAGGTCAGAGTGTTGTTTTTGCTTGAACTAGGGAATTTCGTCCACATGGTGGACGTTCTTCACAGGTCCTCCACACCCCCTCCGAGCTGCCCGAATGTACATTCGGGCACGATATGTTGGCGGTCGGCGACTGAAAGTGACCGATCAAGATGCGTTCACCGTTCGCATGAGCAAGACTCCCGTTCGGCATCTGCACCTGCGAACAAACAAAGGAGTTTGAAATGCGGTACACCATGGGGACGTTGGGAGCGGCAGTGGCTCTGGCCGTCGGTTGCCTGGCGGGCACGAGCGGCGTGGCCCAGGCCGAGTCCGGGGACTCGGGCCGGCTGTACTCCCCTTCGGCCCTGGTGCTCTCCGTCGGCAACGGCGAGGACGCGGCGACGGCCTCCGTACAGCGAGCCGTGACGCTGCGCTGCGCCCCCACCCCCGGCGGCGACCACCCGACAGCCGCACAGGCCTGTACGGAACTCCGCGCCCTCAACGGGGAGTTCACGACGCTGACCGACTCCGACGCACCCGGCCGGGTGTGCACCAAGATCTGGAACCCGGTCGTGGTCACCGCGGACGGCGTCTGGGAGGGCCGCAGGGTCTCCTGGTCGCACACCTTCGCCAACCCGTGCGTGATGGAAGCGGCCCAGGCCACCCAGAAGGGCGTCTTCGCCTTCTGATGCGAGTCTGATACGGGTCTTCCGACCTGCGGGAAGGGGTCGTGGCGCACGGGGCCGTGGGGGACCCGCCGCAACGGCGCCGGCCCCCGGACACCACACAGGTGTCCGGGGGCCGACGGCCCGCAGCTACTGCCGTATCAGCCGATCTCGGCGCCGAACGCCTGGAGCGCCTCCGGTACCGGCTGGAAGAAGGTCGTACCGCCGGCGGAGCAGTCACCACTGCCGCCCGAGGTCAGACCGAGCGCCGTGTCGCCGGCGAAGAGCGAGCCGCCACTGTCGCCCGGCTCGGCACAGACCGTGGTCTTGATCAGGCCCTCGACCGTGCCCTCGGAGTAGTTGACGGTCTCGTTGAGGCCGGTGACCTCGCCGTCGTGCACCTGGGTGGTGCTGCCGCTGCGCTGCACCTGCTGCCCCACGGTCGCCTCACCCGCCTTGGCGATGGCCTGGGTGCTGCCGTTGTACAGGTCCACCGCACTGGGGTGCTCGGCACTGCCGGAGTACTTCACGAGTGCGAAGTCGTTGCCCGGGAACTGGGAGTCCTCCATCGTCCCGATCGCCGGGCCGCCCGCGGACTCGGACCACTCGCTGCCCTGCTTACCGCAGTGGCCGGCGGTGATGAAGGCCGGCTCGCCGCCCACGGTCACGTTGAAGCCGAGCGAGCAGCGTCCGCCACCGCTGTGGATGGCGTCGCCGCCCGCGATGAAGGTCTTGTACTCGCCGGCGGTCCGCTTCACCTCGACCCTCTTGCCCAGCCCGTCGGCGACCGTGTTGAGCTTCGCCAGCTTGGCGCCCTTGACGGTGCGGTCCGCCGTGACGACAACCTTGTTCGAGACCGGGTCGACGGACCACGAGGTGCCGGGAATCGTCGCCTTGTCCGCCAGCGCCTTACGGGCGGAGTTCAGCTCACCCAGGGTGTGCTGCACGAGTCTCGCCTCGGCCCCCTTCGCGCGGACCTTCTCCGCCGCCGCCTTGTCCACGACGTTGACCACGAGCTTCTTGGCCTTGGCGTCGTAGTACGAACCGGCCGTGTCGGCGCCGAGGTCGGAGGCGACCGTCGAGGCCAGCTTCGTGGCCGCCAACGCCGACAGCGGGTCCGGGGTCGGGGTGGTGGACGCGTTCGCGTTCGACAGCGTGAACGCTGCGGCGACGACGGCCGCCGCTCCCGCACCCGCGATGGCCGTGCGGCGCTTATTGATCCTTCGGTGCTTCAACTCAAGACCTCCAGTGGGGGGTTGGGCCCTGCTGTGGGGAGCAATCGGGCCGGAGGACGTACGTATGTACGAAAGTCGAGATGTCCGATTTGGGGTCGCGTTCATGTCAATTGGGCGCCGCCGAGTATGCCGAGGCTGTCGATGGCGCACAAGTCCGAGTTCGGATCGCACGTACGAAAACGCCGGTGCGCCCTCTCAGGGGCGCACCGGCGCGGGCACGTCAGTACGGGTACGGCGACTCACGGCGAGCCGCCGGTCAGCAGCGGGTGAGGACTACATCTGTCCGGAAACGGCCTTCCCTTGTCCGGATTCCGAGGACGGTCGGTCGGTGGTCGGACGGCCCCCGTCGGCCGGGGGCGTCTCTGCTTCGGGGGCGCCGGCGGCCGCGGTCCCGGGAGAGGCCGCGGTCCCGGGAGAGGGTGTCTCGACGGGAGGCGCCTCGGAAGAAGCGGCGCCTCCGGAGGCGTCAGAGGAGGCAGGCGCGGGCGCGGCGGGAGCAGGGGCCGCGGGCGCGGGTTCGGCGGACCGGCCCTCGGCAGGCACTTGCTGCGGCGGCGCTGCCGTGACCTGCGGCCCGGCTTCGGGATACCCCTGAACCGCTGGAGCCGGACCCTGCTGAGCCCGCTCCAGGAAGCGCAGCAGCTCCACGGGGAACGGCAGCACCAGCGTGGAGTTCTTCTCGGCCGCCACCGCCACCACCGTCTGCAACAGCCGCAGCTGGAGCGCGGCGGGCTGCGCGGACATCTGCTGAGCGGCCTCCGCCAGCTTCTTCGAAGCCTGCAGCTCCGCGTCGGCGTTGATCACCCGGGCACGCCGCTCACGGTCGGCCTCGGCCTGGCGGGCCATCGACCGCTTCATCGTCTCGGGCAGCGACACGTCCTTGATCTCGACCCGGTCGACCGTCACTCCCCAGCCGAGGGCCGGGCTGTCGATCATCAGCTCCAGGCCCTGATTGAGCTTCTCGCGGTTGGACAGCAGATCGTCCAGCTCGCTCTTGCCGATGATCGAGCGCAGCGAGGTCTGCGCCATCTGCGAGACCGCGAAGCGGTAGTCCTCGACCTGGACGACGGCGTCCGCCGCGTCCACGACCTTGAAGTAGACGACGGCGTCGACCCGCACGGTGACGTTGTCGCGGGTGATGCCCTCCTGCCCCGGCACCGGCATCGTGACGATCTGCATGTTCACCTTGCGGAGCCGGTCCACGATCGGAACGATCAGCGTGAACCCAGGTTCACGCACCTTCGGCAGCAGCCGCCCGAGCCGGAGGACGACCCCGCGCTCGTACTGCTTGACCACGCGGGCCGCGGCCATGGCGTACACCGCGCCGCCGGAGAGCGCTACGGCTCCCGCTGTCAGGAGCTCCTCGACCATTTCGGCCACCTGCCCGTCCGTCATCGCGAGCGATACCCCGTACGAGCGATGCCCCGTGCGGGGTCTGCTCTCCACGATAATCCCGCGCCGATCCATAGAGGAGGCCGCGGACGCGGACGAGCCCCCGGCCTGTGCACGGGCCGGGGACTCGCCTGCTGAAGGCTGTGGATCTCAGCGGTGGATCGGAGGTGCTGGGAGGTGGATCAGTGCGTACGGATCACACGCACGGATCACACGTACGGATCAGTAGACGCTCACGCCGTACGCGCTCAGTGCCTCGGTCACCGGCTGGAAGAAGGTCGTACCTCCGGAGGAGCAGTCGCCGCTGCCCCCAGAGGTCAGGCCGACGGCCCTGGTGCCGGAGTAGAGCGGGCCGCCGCTGTCCCCGGGCTCGGCGCAGACGTTGGTCCGGATCATGCCGTAGACGATGTCACCGCCGCCGTAGTTGACCGTGGCGTTCAGGGCGGTGACCCTGCCGCTGTGGATGCCGGTGGTGCTGCCGCGGCGGGTGACGGACATGTTGACGGTGGCGTTGACGGCGCTGGTGATGTCCTGGCTGCCGACGGTGCCCGGGTGGGAGATGGAGGTGTTGGTGTAGCGGACCAGACCGTAGTCATTGCCCGGGAAGCTCGAACCGGCGGTCGGGCCGATGACGGTGGAGCGGGCGGAGTTGGTGTACCAGTTGCCGGCTCCCTCGGTGCAGTGACCGGCGGTGAGGAAGTAGTACGTGCTGCCGCTGCGCACGTTGAACCCGAGCGAGCAGCGCCAGCTGTCGGCGTAGATGGCGTCGCCGCCGGAGAGAAGTTTGCTGATCTTGCCAGGAGTGCGCTCGATACGGATGGCACCGGCGTTCGGGCCGGCTTCCTGCTTGATCTCCTCGATTTCGGTCTGGGAGACCGTGCTGTCTGCCGTGACGACAAGGGTGTTGGTCGCCTTGTCGACATGCCAGGCAGTACCTGCCACATCGGCGGCGAGCACCGCATTGTCCGCGTCGGAGAGCTGCGCGGCGCTGTAGGTGGGGGCGGGAGGTTCGGCGTTGGCGGCTGGTACCGCGAGAGCCGAGACGGCGACGAGTCCGGAGGCCACGGCGATCAGCCGGGCGCGTCTCGCGACGCCGCTGTGGGGGGCAGTGCGCTTGATCCTCACTTGTTCCTCCAAGAGGGGAATCGGGGGTCCGCTTGGGTGGGCAGTCCCGTGAGGCGCAGCCAGAGAACACACCGGATTCCGGATACGTCGTGCTCCTGACAAGCGCTCGGGGGGAGTATTGGCGGCCGGGACTGGAGCCGCAAGGGTGCCTTTCGGCCGTGATCCGCGCATAGCTGGTGCCCCGGCGGCCGATGGCCGCCGGGGCTTCGCGGTGCGGTCCCGGCCGGGGCTTCGACGCGTCAACGCGTCGACAAATTCCGCTTCCCCGCTGCCACAGCAAGGGGGAAGGTGTGCACGGCGGGCGGGAACGACCGGCCGCGGGCGGCCGGTCCGTCGGCGATAGTCGCGCTCAGCCCGGACGGCCGGCCGGCCGTCCACGGCAGACGGCCGGGACTGTCCGGGATCCGCCCCTCCGGTGCGTCGGCGAGCCAGTGAGTGCCCGTCAGTGACAGCGGCCCGCGAGGCGCCGGGACTGTCTCCGCACGCCGCACTCGCCACGCCTTCCGATGCCGCTGTGCGTCTTCATCGCTCATAGTGATCAACCTTTCCGGGCGGGTCTGGGGAGCCCGAGGTGCTCGCGCAGCGTCGCACCCTCGTACTCCGTACGGAACGCGCCGCGCTCCTGGAGCAGCGGGACCACCCGGTCGACGAACTCATCCAGCCCGCCCGGGGTCAGATGGGGGACCAGGATGCAGCCGTCCGCCGCGTCAGCCGGCACGAACTCGTCCAGCTCGGCCGCGACCGATTCCGGGGTGCCGATGAAGGACTGCCGCCCGGTCGTCTCGATGACCGTCTGCCGGATGGACAGCCCCTTGGCCTCCGACAGCGCGCCCCATCCGGCGGCGACGGCGCGTGGGTCGGCGATCCGGACCCGGCGATCGACGGTGACGAGAAGTCAGTTCTCAGTAGTCAGTTCCAGTGCCGCGACCGGCAACGTTTGCCGGTCGAGGAGCGTCGTCCGGTGCGTGCGATCGCAAGGCGGCCGGAAGCCCTCGTAGCGGAGCTACTGGGGCTTTGGCCAACGCGGCTCGGGGCACTCCCCCAGCTACCGCTGGGGGTACCCCCCACCCGGCCGAAGGGTGGGGGGCACCACGGCGTCGGCCATCGAGAAGTCGAGGATCAGCCCGCCCGAGATCGGGTGAGCCGCCGGCCCGCGGTCAGCAGTCGCAGGAACAGCAGTCGCAGCAGTCACAGCAGTCGCCGCACCCGTCGCAGCAATCGCAGCAGTCATCGCACTTGTGGCACCAGCCCTCCCGGTCCTCACCGGTCCACGCGTCCTGGTACGGGTCCTTGCAGCACACCTGGCACGTGCAGAACAGCCCCGTCCACACGGCGCACCCGGCGATCAGCCCGCGCCGTCCGCGGTGCGGGGGCTCGGGGGGCGCGCCGCCCGGGCCCGGGCCGCCGGGCCCGGGACCGTACGGGTGAGCGCTCCCGGGCGACTGCTGCGGCGGCCCGCCCGGTATGTGCGAGCAGGTCGCTCCGAAGGCCCGGTCCACCGACCGCTTCAGCTCGTGGGCGAGGAGGACATGGGCGAGCTCACCGGCCCCCTCCTCCGCGAACTCCACCTCGCGCAGCGCGAGCCGTACGCCGTGCACGGCGTCGTCGCACAGCCGCCGCACCTCCGCGAGGCCGGTGCCGGTGGCGGCGATGGGGTTCCAGGCCCCTGACTCGGCGTCATCCGCCAGGTCCTCCACCGCGTCCAGCAGGTGGGCCAGCCGCCCGAACAGCCGGCCCGCCTCCTCCAGGGGCGCGATGTTCCCGGGCCGCCCGGCGAGGACGGCGGTGTGCCCGAAGGCCGCCGCGGTCGCGGTCTCGGTGGGTTCGGTGACCGCCGGCAGGGAGGTCCCGGGGCCGGCCACCGCTTCGATCCCGGTCTGCCGGTCGACCGCTCCGACCAGCACCGCCGTATCGAAGCCGAGGTCCGCACCGGTACGTGCGCCGGCCCGGTCCCAGCCGGCCGCCACGCGCCGGGCAGCCGCTGCGACCGGTCGCCGGCCCAGCAGTCCGTCCCGGTCGGCGACGTGGTCGCGTACCTTCGCCGAGGCCAGCACCAGGGAGACGGTGGCCGCCAGCCGCGCCCCCTCGCCCCGGGCGACCGAGGCGGTACGCATACCGCGCAGCGGGCAGGGCCCGGCGGTGCGCCGCCAGCCGCCCGGGCGCTCCGACTGGGCCTCGGCGAGGACGGAAACGATCAGCCCGTCGTAATTGGTGGCGACCCGGGCGAACTGGCCGTGATCACCCCGCAACGCGAGGCAGAGCCCGCAGAGATGAGCCATCCACTGGGTCCGCAGCCGCTCCGGCAACCGGTGCCGGCACGGCCTCACTATTCCGAACAACGCTCCCCCTGTACACGCGATTCACGGCGCCGGTCATCGTAGCGAGCACGCTGATCACCCGTACGCCCCCCGTATCACCCGTCCGGGGGGGTGGATTTCATCCGGCGCCCCGTCAGCAGCCCTGCACAGCAGGAACTCTGAATCCCCGCCATCCGTTGTGCACCAGTACCGTCACGAAACCCCTGCGCGGGGTCTATTCGCTTGGCGCATCATCAGCATCATGGACGACCATAGGGGAGCGGACAGCACGGACCGCGTGTGAGAGAGGAGGCGTCCATGGGATCGGTGCGAAAGGCGAGTGCCTGGCTGGGCCTCGTCGATGACAACGATGACGACCGCTACTACGACGACGAGTACGCCGAGGGGCCCGAGCCCGGGGACGCCTGGGTGACCGACCCCCGCGTGCGGGTGGCCGACGAGGCGGCGCAGGAGCAGGGCACCCGGATCGCCACGATCACCCCGGACAGCTTCCGGGACGCCCGCGGGATCGGCGAGCTCTTCCGGGACGGCGTCCCGGTGATCGTCAACCTCACCGGCATGGAGCCCTCCGACGCCAAGCGAGTGGTGGACTTCGCGGCCGGGCTGACCTTCGGGCTGCGCGGTTCCATCGAGCGGGTCGCCACCCGGGTCTTCCTGCTCACCCCCGCCGACTACCGGATCGTGAGCGGCGAGGCCGGACGCCCGGCCGACGGATTCTTCAACCAGAGCTGAGGGCAGGGCCGCTCACCGGCCGCTGTTCACCGGAACGCCTCGATTCCGGTGAGCGCCTTGCCCAGCACCAGCTGGTGCATCTCCACGGTGCCCTCGTACGTGAGCACCGACTCCAGATTGGTGGCGTGCCGCATCACGGGGTACTCCAGTGAGATCCCGTTGGCGCCGAGGATCGTCCGGGCCGTGCGGCAGATCTCGATCGCCTCCCGCACGTTGTTGAGCTTGCCGAAGCTGACCTGCTCGGGCCGGAGCCTCCCCGCGTCCATCCGCCGCCCCAGGTGGTGGGCGAGCAGGATGCCCTTGTGCAGTTCGACCGCCATGTCCGCGAGCTTGGCCTGGGTGAGCTGGAAGCCGCCGATCGGCTTGCCGAACTGCTCGCGGGCCTTCGCGTATTCGACCGCCGTTTCGAAGCAGGTGCGCGCAGCGCCCATCGCGCCCCACACGATGCCGTAGCGGGCGTGCGACAGGGCACCCAGCGGTCCGCGCAGGCCGGTGGCTCCGGGGAGGACGGCGTCGGCCGGCAGCCGGACGTCGTCGAGAACGAGCTCGCTGGTGACCGAGGCGCGCAGGGACCACTTGTGCTTGATCTCCGGTGCGGAGAAACCCGGCGCATCGGTGGGGACGACAAAGCCCCGGATTCCTTCGTCGGTACGGGCCCACACCACGGCGACCCCGGCCACCGAACCATTGGTGATCCACATCTTGCGGCCGGTCAGCACCCAGTCCGAGCCGTCGCGCTTGGCGTAGGTGCGCATCCCGGCCGGGTCGGAGCCGTGGTCGGGCTCGGTCAGCCCGAAGCAGCCGATGACCTCACCGGCCGCCATGGGGGGCAGCCACTGCTGCTTCTGCTCCTCCGAGCCGTAGCTGTGGATCGAGTACATCGCGAGGGAGCCCTGCACGGAGACGAGCGAGCGGATACCGGAGTCGGCGGCCTCCAGTTCCAGGCAGGCGAGGCCGTACTGCACGGCGGAGGCGCCCGCGCAGCCGTACCCCTGGAGGGACATGCCGAGGGCGCCCATCGAGCCCAGCTCGCGGGCGAGTTCGCGGATGGCGGGCAGCGCGCCGCGCTCGTACCAGTCGGCGATGTCCGGCAGCACCCGGTCGTCGGCCCACTGCCGCACGGTGGCGCGCAGCGCGAGGTCCTCGTCGTCGAGCAGATCGTCGAGCCCGAGCGGGTCACGGGGGTCGAACGGGGGCAAGGTGCGTGCGGACATGGATCGGCCTCCGGCTCACTGCGGCTCCGCGTACCGGATCACCCCGGCGCGGTGATCATCAGGTACAGCCCGACGCTACGGCCGGTCGGCCCGAGCGTCCAGCCCCGGGCCGTATCGGCCGGATCACTCGGCCGCCGCGCCGTCACCGGGCCGCGTCGACGGAGGCCCCGCCGACACGGGTTCCGGGGACAGGGGTTCCGGGGACGGGGGTACCGGCGACATTCCAGCGACAGGGTTCCTCCGGCGGAACATCCCGAGCTCGGTGCCCTCCCGCCGTCATCCGGCTCTGGCGGCAGAACACCCGGAGCCCGTGGCTCCGGCTCGGCAGGGCCCGAGGGGTGGCACTCCGGTCAGCCGGAGGAATCGGCGCCGACGGTGGCCCGCCCGCGGGCCTGCTGGGGCGGGACGGTGTCCGCGGGGCGGCCGGCGGCGGACCTGCCTGCGGGCCGCTCGTCCGGCTTCACAGCGGTGTCCGGGCACTCTCCGCACTCCATGGCCCGTGGCAGGCGCAGTGCGGCGACCGCGCCGAGCAGCAGCAGGACGGCGCTCGTGACGAGGGTGATGTGCAGCCCGTGGACGAAGGAGTCGCGGGCCGCCTGGCGCAGGGCGCTGCCGGACGGGCCGCCGATGCGCCGGGCCACCTCGTACGCCTCGCCGAGCGAGTGCCCCGCGGCGCGTCCGGTCTCGGACGGCACCCCCGGCACCGAGGAAACCCCGGGCGCGTACGCGGCATTCATGACGCTGCCGAGCAGGGCGATGCCGATTCCGGCGCCGAGCTGGTAGGAGGTCTCACCGATGGCGGCGGCACCGCCCGCCTGGGCCGCGGGGGCATCGCTGAGCATCGACTCGTACGCGCCGAACAGTGTGGTCTCCAGGCCGAAGCCGAGCAGTACGAAGGCCACGGTCAGCAGCCACAGCCGGTCCTGCTGGCCCATCAGGGTCAGCGAGAGCACGGCGCCGGCAGTGACGGTGAAGCCGGCCGCGACCATGGAGCGCGGGCCGAACCGCTGGAGCATGCGGGAGCCGAGGAGCCCGGCGGCCATCGCGGCGAGGGTGAGCGGGACCATGCGCAGCCCGGTCTCGAGCGGGGACATCCCGAGGACCAGCTGGAGGTACTGGGTGGCGATCAGCTGGAGGCCGACCAGCGCGAGCATGGCGAGGACGATGCAGCCCACCGAGGTGCCGAAGGCGGGCCGGGCGAACATCGTCAGATCGACGAGGGGGTGCCTGCGGCGGCGCTGGCGGCGCGCGAAGAGGACGAGCAGCACGGCGCCGACGAGCAGCGGGCCGAGGGTGGCGGGGTGGAACACGGCCTCGCCGCCGCCTGCCCGCTTCACACCCAGGACGACGCCGAAGAGCCCGAACGCGGCCATCAGCGCGCCGAGTACGTCCCACGGGCCCTCGCCGTCCCCGGTCGACTCGGGCAGCAGCCAGCGGCCGACCGGCAGACAGACCGCCATCAGCGGGATGTTGATGAGGAAGACCGAGCCCCACCAGAAGTGCTCGAGGAGGAAGCCCCCGAGCAGCGGCCCAACGGCCGCTCCGACGGCGGCGATCGCGCTCCAGATGCCGATGGCGAGGGCCCGTTCGCGCCGGTCGGGGAAGACCTGGCGGAGGATCGACAGGGTGGCGGGCATGATCATCGCGCCGCCGACCCCGAGCAGGGCGCGGGCGGCGATGAGCACGTGCGGGCTGTCGGCGCAGGCGGCGGCGGCCGAGGCGACGCCGAAGAGGGCGTAGCCGAGCAGCAGGATGCGGCGGCGGCCGACCCGGTCGCCGAGGGTGCCGAAGAGGATGAGGAGGGAGGCGGCGACGAGCGGATAGGCGTCGACGATCCAGAGCAGTTCTATCGCGCCGGGGCGGAGGTCCTCGGTGACGGCGGGAACCGCCACGTGCAGCACGGTCGCGTCGAGCGCGACGAGCAGCAGGCTGACACACAGGACGACGAGCACGGCCCAGCGGTTGGCACCGCCCTCACCCGGGCCGCGCCGATGCCGAGGAACGTCCGCCGCCCGTTGGTCGCGGGGCGTGGTCGTTCCGGACATGTACGCACCTCCCATGTTTGCGCTCGCGGTCGGCGGGCCCGGGACAGGTACTTCGGCCCGGCAGGCCCGGCGGCGAAAGGCGAGTGAGCAGCCAGAGTACGCGAGTCCGGAAGCGGGCAGCGTGGCTCCGCTCACCTTTGTCAACGACGCCACGTGGTCTTCGCCACGCACTTTCGGGCGATCCGCTACGCACGGGTGGCCACAGATGGACACAGTGTGATGGCCGCGGGGGGACCAGACGGCGCCCCCCAGGGCCCCCGGCGGCCGGCCGCGGGGCGATGAGCCAGGTCATGAGCTTGATCACGATCCCGGAGGATGCATACTGCTGGTGCGTCCGCAAAGGGACTCCGCAACTTCCCGGATAATTCCCGGGCAAGTGGAGGTAAACGCACCGGCGAACCGGAAAGAAAACCCCGGTCGATAGTGCGAATTAATTCACGCCGAGGTCACTCCGGTTTTGCCGAATGGACCGGAATGAGGGATTTCCGTGAGACCTACTCCACATCACATCGTCATCACAAAGCCGGTAGTTCGGCCGGGGGCGTCGCTCACCCCCTGTAACGTCGATTGAGTGCGTACCGACCAAATCTTCGCCCGACTGGAGCAGGAGCCGGAGCGACCCAGCAGCCGCGATGTCCCGCGGATGAGCCGAACACGCAAGGTGTTGTTGGGCTCGGCGGCGGCGTTCTACATGGCCTTCGTCGCGGCCGTATTCATGAGTGACCGCCTCATCCGCCTGGACTGGCAGGTGATGCTCTTCCGGCCGTACAAGCAGTGGCCCGACCTCCACGCATTCCTCGACTACTTCGTGGTCCTGGGGCAGCGCGGTCCGACCGCCGTCCTGGTCGCCGCATGGCTGGGCTGGAGGTCCTGGCGGCAGCGCACACTGCGCCCGCTGCTCGCGCTGGGCGCGGCGCTCCTTCTGCTGAACATCACGGTGGGAGCGGTCAAATACGGCCTCGGGAGGCTGGGCCCGCACTACGCGACGACCGTCGGCTCGGCCGAGATGTTCTCCGGCGGCGACATACTCCCTTCGGGTCACACCGCAAATGCCGTGGTGACCTGGGGAATTCTGGCTTATCTGGCCACCACTCCGCGCGCCCGCCGGGTGCTGTCGGTGGTCGCCGCGGTCTTCGCGCTCGGCGTCGGCGCGACCACCGTCTACCTGGGTACGCACTGGGTCAGCGATGTACTGCTCGGCTGGGCGGCGGGCCTGCTGGTCCTGCTGATGCTGCCCTGGTTCGAGCCCGCCATCGCCTGGGCCGAGTACTGGATCCTCACCACCCGGGACCGGCTCCGCGAGGGCCGCGGGCTCGCCCCGCTGCCGCTTCCGCCGACGGCGGCTCCCCCGCCGCTGGTCCTCCCACGCAGCGCCTTGGCGGAGGACGAGGCCGGCGTGCTCGAGCCCGTCGGTGCGGGCGGTGGACGCGCGGGCTCCCCGAGCGCACGGAACCCCGATCCGCGGCCCCATTATCCGGCGAGGCCGCACACCACACGGTCCGAGCGCACGCCGGTCACGCCGACCGGCAGCCGCCGACCACCGCACTCGGACCGCACGCCGCACACGGACCGTGCGCCGCGCACCGCTCCGCTGGGCCAGGCCGGCCAGCGGGGACGTACCGGCGGCTGATCCCGCAGGCAGCGGGGGAAGCGGTACGCACAGCCTCTCCCCCGCACCACAGCGGCCCCGGCGCTCCTGCTCGAGCGCGGGGCCGTTGTCCTGTCCACGGCGCGTGGCGCGGCGTGGAGCGCCGGTCCCGGGGCCCTCAGCGGCCAGCCGCCGGCGAAGTACGCCGGCTCTCGGCCGAAGCCGCCGGGGCGGGCCGCCAGAGCGGGGCCGTCAGCCCTTCCAGCAGCGCACGACCTCGCCGTCCTTCACCGCCAGATTGATACGGCCCGACATGTACTCCATGGTGATGATCGCGTCCGGGGGAAGCACGCGAATGGTGCTCCAGCCGTGCTGCCGGGCCCGTTCCTCGGCGGCCACACCATCGAGTCCGACATAGGCCTCGAGGTCGTCGGCCGCCGGTTCCGGGGGAATCGAAGAGTCGTTCATGACAACCACCGTAGGCCCCTGCCGTGACCGGTGGAAGGCACGGCCGTGCCACCGGCCGATCTACGGATCGTCACGCTTGTGTCACAAGCCGACCCGGCCCGTTCACCCCCTCCGGGGTCACTCGTACGTGCCTTCCTGCGCCTTCTGGAGCGCCCTGAAAAACGGCTGAATTGCGTTTCTGACACCGCATCGAATTACTGCGGAAATAGGCGGCCCCACATGGTCGGCGAGGGAATTCCCCACCCTCTCGTACCGCATGTTTGTCCTGGCCGGATTGTGGTACTCCACGCCGGGCCTGCGCCGCCATGTCCGAGCGCCGGGAACAGTCATGGCAGACAAAATCCGAAAACCCCTGACAAGAGTGCGGCAACAACGGTCCGCAGGGTCGGGACATCCTGCACAAAGCCGGTATTCGGCGCCCGTCCCACCCGCCTTCGCTGTCCTGGCCCCGTACCCCGGTTCGAACGCGCGGAAGAGGGCTGGATCTTGGCGGCGCCCTCTCGCGCTGGCCGGTGATGGAGCGAGCATCATGACCGGTGCTCCGCTGCGGCGCGCTGCCATGGGAACCCGGCGAATCGGGCATAGCGTTCCCGTGGAGCACCAGCCCGAGAGCCTGCACTGCGATGCGCGAGGGGGCGTAGATGAGTACCCGGGCCGCGGAGGCGAGCGCCGAACCCGTACCGGTGAGGACACCGGGGCAGGTCGTGGTCGACTGGCTGACCACCACCGACCACAAGAAGATCGGGCACCTCTACCTGATCACCTCGTTCGGGTTCTTCCTGGCGGCCGGAGTGATGGCGCTGCTGCTGCGCGCCGAACTGGCCCGGCCAGGGATGCAGGTGATGTCGAACGAGCAGTACAACCAGACCTTCACCCTGCACGGCACGATCATGCTCCTGCTGTTCGCGACGCCGACCTTCGCCGGGTTCGCCAACGAGATCATGCCCTTGCAGATCGGCTCCCCCGATGTGGCCTTCCCGCGGCTGAACATGCTGTCCTACTGGCTGTTCCTCTTCGGCGGACTGATCGTGCTCGGCAGTCTGATGGTTCCGGACGGGGCCGCGGACTTCGGCTGGACGGCGTACGCCCCACTCAACGGCCTGGAGCGGTCACCGGGCATCGGCGCCGACATGTGGATCATGGGACTGGCGCTGGCCGGCTTCGGCACGATCCTCGGAGCGGTCAACTTCATCACCACCATCATCTGCATGCGCGCCCCCGGTATGACGATGTTCCGGATGCCGATCTTCACCTGGAACATCCTCTTCACCTCGATCCTGGTGCTGATGGCCTTCCCGGTACTGGCGGCCGCGCTGCTCTGTCTGGAGGCGGACCGGCGCTTCGGTTCGATGGTGTTCCAGCCGGAGTTCGGCGGGGCGCTGCTGTGGCAGCACCTGTTCTGGTTCTTCGGCCATCCCGAGGTCTACATCATCGCGCTGCCCTTCTTCGGCATCATCACTGAGATCCTGCCGGTGTTCTCCCGGAAGCCGCTCTTCGGCTATGTCACCCTGGTCGGCGCGACCATGGCGATCACCGGTCTTTCGGTGGTGGTGTGGGCGCACCACATGTTCGCCACGGGCGCGGTGCTGCTGCCGTTCTTCTCCCTGCTGTCGTTCCTGATCGCCGTACCGACCGGTGTGAAGTTCTTCAACTGGTCCGGGACGATGCTGCGCGGCTCGCTGTCCTTCGAGACGCCGATGCTGTGGGCGGTCGGCTTCCTGGTGACCTTCCTGTTCGGCGGCCTGACCGGGGTGATCCTGGCTTCTCCCCCGCTGGACTTCCACGTCACGGACACGTACTTCGTCGTCGCCCATTTCCACTACGTCGTCTTCGGTACGGTCGTTTTCGCGATGTTCGCGGGCTTTTACTTCTGGTGGCCGAAGTTCACCGGGACGGTGCTGGACGAGCGGTTGGGGAAGATCCACTTCTGGACTCTGTTCATCGGCTTCCACACCACCTTCCTGGTGCAGCACTGGCTGGGCGCGGAGGGGATGCCGCGGCGGTACGCCGACTACCTGGCGGCCGACGGGTTCACCGCCCTCAACACCGTCTCGTCGATCGGGGCATTCCTGCTCGGTCTGTCCACGCTGCCGTTCGTCTACAACATCTGGAAGACGGCGAAGGAGGCCACGAAGGTGACCGTGGACGATCCCTGGGGCTACGGCCGTTCGCTGGAGTGGGCGACCTCCTGCCCGCCGCCACGGCACAACTTCGTGACCCTGCCGCGGATCCGCTCCGAGGCGCCCGCCTTTGATCTGCACCACCCGGAGGTGTCGGCGCTGGAACCGGAGCCGCCCGGCCGGGAGGAGAAGATCGCCGAGTGGGAGGAGTGAGTCTCCCCGCGCGGTCAACACCCTGGCCGTAACGCCGTAACGCCGTTACGGGTTCGGGCGGGTCCCGAGTCCCCCGCGCGGTCAGCGCCCGGTTCCGGACGTACCCTCCACGGCCCGGGAGAGCCGTCCGGCCATCTCTCCGATGCGGTCGTTCAGTTCGGCCGGTTCACGTACCTCGAAGTCGAAGCCCAACAGCAGGATATGGATGACCAGCACATCGAGGGACTGCGCCCCGGTACGCAGCAGACAGCTGTGCTCGTCGACCGCCTCCAGCACCCCGTCCGACGGAGAGATCCGCCGTGCGGCCTCCTCCGCGGACACATGCAGCAGGACGACCGCCTTGGCCGCGTAGACCGTGGTGGACACGCCGCGCGAGACATACGCCGCGAGGTCCTCGGCCGGCGGCTTGCGCGGCTCGAAGCGCGGACCGTGCGGCGGCCTGGGCGTGATCCGGTCCGCGCGGAAGGTACGCCAGTCCTCCCGGTCCACATCCCAGGCGACGAGATACCAGCGGCGTTCGGTGAAGACCAGCCGGTGCGGCTCGGCGACCCGCCGCGTCGCCGCCCCGGCGTGGTCGCGGTACTCGAAGCGCAGCTGCTCACGGTCCCGGCAGGCGTGTACCAGCTCGGTCAGCGTGCCGGCCTCGACGGTCGGTCCGCGGTGCCCGCCGAGCATCGGCACGGTGAAGGAGTTCAGCGCCTCTACGCGCCGCCGCAGCCGGGACGGGAGCACCTGCTCCAGCTTGGCCAGCGCCTGTACGGAGGTCTCCTCGATGCCCTCGATCCCGCCGCCGGCCGCCGTGCGCAGGCCGACCGCCACCGCGACGGCCTCCTCGTCGTCCAGCAGCAGCGGCGGGAGCGCGGCCCCCGCACCGAGTTGATAGCCGCCGCCTGTACCGGGGCTGGCATGCACGGGGTAGCCCAGCTCACGCAGCCGGTCCACGTCCCGGCGTACGGTCCTGGGGGTCACCCCGAGACGGTCGGCGAGGTCCGCACCGGACCATTCGCGGTGGGCCTGCAGTAGGGAGAGCAGGCGGAGCAGCCGTGCCGAAGTCTCCAACATGGTTCGAGTCTGCCCGCGCATGAGGACACGTGCTGTCCGCAAGGTGCGGGCCGCCGAATTCCCCCAGCACGCAGAACCTGGGCGGGGGCAGCGGGCGGCCGGGCAGTGGTGGGCCGGCCAAGCCGGACCGCCGGCCCCCCGGCGGCCCGCCCGCTTCAAGGAGCGCTCAAGGCCTGTGGTCGTCACCGGTCCCGGGCGACACACCTAGCCCGCCGGATCGATCCGGACGGCCAGGTCGTTGTCCTTCGTGTAGTACGGGCCGACCTCGGCGGGCCCGTACGGGGTGGAAAGCGCCTGTCCCGGGTAGCTGAAGATGTGTTTCCTGTCCGGCACGTCGTCCAGGATCCGGGCGATGCGCGCGGTCTCCGCTCCGGCGGCCGGACGCAGCCACAGGTCCCACGGCTCGCGGACGCCCTGCCAGTTCTCCGCGAGCTCCTTGTAGGAGAGCGTGAAGGCGAAATGCCGGTCAGCGCCCCCGGAGCGGGCCGCGCCCTCGACGGACACAGGCATCGTCAGGGCTTGGGACGGGTCACGGCGGCAGCGCGCCTCGACCGTCGCATCCGGTCCCGCCTGCGCTCCGTACAGCCGCCCCTGCACGGTCATCGTCCCGTCCGACAGCCGGATTTCACCCGCCTCGGCGTGCGGTGCGCGCAGCCAGCTGCGCACCGAGAGATTGCCGTGCTTGGTCGCGTACGGGATGCGGACGGCCACCGATGAGCGGTCGACGTCGGGGCGGCGGTCGACGAGCGAGCGGAGGTCCAGGAGGCCGGGCGCGAGGCGCTCGCCCTCGGGACTGCCACCCATCGCTGTGCAGACGTCCCACCGGCCCTCGGGCAGCGTGACGGTGCTCGGCAGCACGGCCCGCAGCCGGCCGTCGCCCGCGTGCACGAGCGGCAGCCGTACCTCCTCCACGGCGGCGGTGTCGCCGCTGCGCCGGCGCAGAAGCAGTGCGGCGTCCCAGGTGTCCGGGGCGCCGGGCGGCCCGGCGTCGGGGAGGTCGAAGGTGAGGCCGCCGGCGGAATCCGCGATGCAGTCGGCGCTGGGGTCCCCCATGCCGGAGGCCAGGGGAGGGACGGACACGGCAGGGAGCTCCTCGGGGGTTCCGGGCTGGGGCGATGCGGACCGGTCGGCGACGGTGCGGAGGGGGAGTTCGGCGGAGGTGGTCATGCGGTGCGACCCTTTCGCAGACCTCCGCGGCTCGCGTCCCGGACGGCGTACGCGCCGCCCAGCAGCGCGCCACGGGTGCGGTGCAGCGAGCCGCGCAGCCGGGCCCGCGCGCTGCCGCGGCCCGCGCGGGCGACCAGGTCGGAGAAGAGCGACTCATAGCGCCCGGCGACCTGCGACGGGTCGAAGCGGGTGGCGCCCGCGAGGGCGGCACGGCCCATCCGCTGCCGCTTCTCATCGTTGTTGATCAGCTCCAGCAGGGCGCCGGCCACGGCGTCGGCGTTGCGCGGCGGCACCAACAGGCCGTCCACGCCGTTGTCGATGATCTCGCCGGGCCCGTGCGGGCAGTCGGTGGAGACGACCGGGAGGCCGCAGCGCATGGCCTCCACAATGGTCATGCCGAAGGATTCGAGGCTGGAGGTGACCGCGGCGATCGAGCCCTTGGCCCACTCCGGCTCGATGGGGTTGGCGGGCCCCATGAGGAACACATGGTTGTAGAGGCCCAGTCCGTCGATCTGACGGCGCAGCTTGTCCTTCTCCGCGCCGCCGCCGTAGATCCGCAGCCGCCAGTCAGGGCGCTGCTCGACCACGGTGGCGAAGGCCCGGATGAGCAGGTCGTAGCGCTTGACCTTGGCAAGCCGGCCGGCCGCGACGACCCACTTGCCGGTGCCGTCGGCGGGGTCGATGCCGGGCGCGGGCACGCTGTTGGGCACCGCCTCGACCCGTACGCCGGGCAGCCGCAGCTTGCCTCGGTAGGCGGTGGCGTCGGCCTCGGTGACGGTGGTGACGGCGTCCAGCCGGGGGTAGAGCCCGCGCAACTCCTTGCGCAGCTCCGCCGAGTGGCTGTCGAGGGTGAGGTGCTCCTGGCCCACCCGCACCGGGCCGCGCCGGGCCTGCCGGGCGATGTGCACATTGATGCCGGGCCGGGTACCGACGACGACATCGGCGTCCACCGTGCGCAGATGACGGGCGATCCGCTCGTCGGTCAGCTCGCTGTACTGCTTATAGCGGCCCTCGGCCTCCGGGAAGACCCGGGCCGGCCGGCGGTGGGCCGGGGAATCGCCGTCGTACGTGGGGGCATCCTTGCGGATGTCGACGAGGTGGCTCAGCCGCACGTTCGGTCCGGTCTCGAAGACCGGCTGGTCACGGTGGCGGAACACCGAGACGATCTCCACATCGTGTTGCTCCGCAAGCGTTCGGGCGAGGTTGTAGGTCGTACGGATCGTCCCGCCGATCCCGTACGCGTTGTGAATCAGGAATGAGATGTGCATCCGTCCCCGTATCCCACGGTTCCCCGCGGACGTCCGTCTCGTCCGCCTAACGAAGGGTTAGACCGTGTCAGCCGCTTCAGGGTTGGTCTCTATCACCGTCTTGTTCCAGAAGAGATATGACATCGGTAGCAAAGATCGGGAACTCGTTCGCTTGCCCGCACATCAGGGGGTGTAAGGCAGCTGTGGCACGGTGAAGCAGTTGTCCGTCATTTCACCACCCTGAGTGACCCAGCCCCCGTCGCCACTCCGTGCGTCGTCACTCCAACGAGCGACGGACAAACAGCTCCGCCGGGCCTTCGGGGGCTCCTTCGACGCCTGATACGTCACCGGCAGCAACAGCCCGCGCGCGGTGTACGGCTCACTGCGCGTCATAAAGCGCTCGACGCACGCGCGCGTGAGCCGGCTGCCACAGGACGTGGCGGCGTCCGTGAACCACATCGCGGCCGCCCACCCCTCCAACTCCCACTGGGACAACGTCTCTGCACCCGGCTGTCCTCGCATCCCCGCGCGAAACACCCGTACGGCGGGGTGGCCGGTGTCGTCGTAGTTTCGGCTGGATCCTGTCGCCCAGAGTGCGTTGCGGCAGCCCTTCGCGTGCTGGTAGTCCTCGGGCACCGCGTCGGACCAGTTCTGCACATTGGTGACCTTGGCGGTCACCTTCACCCCGGCGGCGTCCATCGCTTCACAGAGCCGGGAGTTGCCGTTGGTGTCCATCGCGTCGAACACGAGGTCGACGCCCTGGGACCGCAGATCGGCCGCCACCGCCTGGAAGTTGGGCAGGGCGAAGTCGACCTCTTCGGTGACGACACGGTAGCCCTCGGCCTTCAGACCGCGGGTGATGAGGCGGGCGTACGCGGCCGAGGCAGCCTGGTTGTACGAGACGACGGCGGCGCTGCGGGCCCCTTGCTCGCGCTTGAAGAAGCGGTAGATCTCAGTTCCGCCGTAGAGGGTCCCGTTCCAGCCGGGCTTGCCGCCGGTGCGGGGCGCCTGGCTGCCGTAGATTCCGTAGAGGTGCGGGTAGGTGTCGTACGCGGGGCCGACGGGCTGTCCACCGACGTCGGGCACTCCCGCCTCGCTGACCCGGGGCGCACCCGCGTAGTCCAGCGCTGTAGTGGCGACCAGCGCGAACACCTTGTCCTCGTCGAGAAGCCGGTGCACACATTCGTTGTTGCCGACTCCGCTGCCGCCGTCGTCGCAGGTGACGATCTGGACCGGACGGCCCCTGATCCCGCCCCGGGCGTTGAGAGCGGCGAAGTAGGCCTTGGCACCGTCGCGCGGGCCGGTGAAGGTGGCGCCGCCGACCGGGCTGGTGGCGCTGGTGATGATGCCGATCCTGATGGGCTCGCCGCGCGCCGGCTCCGGCGTCGCGGGCCGGCTGTTCCCGCGCGGTGGGCGGTTCTCGAACTCGCTCTCCGGCAGGCGGCTGCCACAGGCGGCACTCACCAGGAGCAGTACCGCCAGCAGCGCCGCCAGGAGCCCAGCCGTCCAGGCATGCTCAGCAGCCCGGGGCCTTGACGTCATTGCCGCTCATCTGCACCAGGGCGCACAGAGCCTTCACGGAGACCTTCCACACCTTGTTCTGCTCGACGGAGGTGCCGGAGGCGTTCGGCAGCGCGGTTGCGCCCCGGAGGGTGAGGGTGTAGGTCACGTCGGCGGAGGTCGCCGAGGTGAAGCTGACCTTGGTGACCTTCGCCGCGACCTGCCGGGCACGCGCGTCGCCGTTGAAGGCCTGGAGAAGCGGCCCCAACTGATCACCGTTCTCGAGGAGTTTCGTTTTCTCGTCGTTCGGCACGGACGGGTCGAAGAACTTCTCCCAGTTCTGTTTGACCTGCTTCTCGGCCGCCGCGGGATCGGCCGGCTGGTCCGCCCGCGTGGTCGTGGTCGTCGGTGACGGCTTCTCCGTACCCCCGCCGTCGTCCCCGCAGCCGGCCGCCGCAGCCCCCACGAACAGGACTCCGGCCGCTGCCCATGCCACTGCCCCCGCGCGTCTGCCAGTGACCATCCGGCTCACCACCAGGTGTAGTCGCGCCAATGCTGATCGATGCTTTCAGGGTGTGACTCCACAGGGCATAGTGCAACTCATCGCATGACATGACGAGACATGTGCACGGTGATACGCACAGATATGTGCGCGCGACGGGCGCAGCCATCGGCGACCTCAAGGGGGCCGGATGCGGACAGCTCGACAGCATCCCTGGGCCAGAGCCCTCCTGCACTGGGCCGGCTGGCTGGCGCTCGCGGGCGGAGCGGTGCTGTGCGCGATCGGCTGGTACGGGGTGTCCGGCGAGCGCTTCGTCGAGCGGCAGATCCCGTATCTGGCGTCCTGCACCGTGCCGGGCGCGGCGCTGATCGTGGCGGGCGCCGTCCTGTTGGCCCGCGGCGAGCAGGGGCTCGCGGCTGAACGGGTGGAGGAGCTGCACCGGCTCCTCGTCTCGTACGGGGAGGCCCCCGGCTCGGGCGGCGACGACGGTACGGAGCCGGGATCGGCCGCCGGTGACCGGGCTGCGCAGGGCGTGCGGGGCGAGGCGCCGGCACCCCCGGCACCCGGGGCTCCGGCGACCGCGGGGCCGGTAACGGGGGAACTGGGCGGCCTCGGACCCTCCGAGGGCGGGGGCGGGGGCGAGGATGCGGCGATGGGCTCTGCTCCCGGCCGGGAAGCGGTCCAGGAGGCGGCCTCGCCGACCGGGCAGCCGGAAGGGCTCGCGGGCGGGCGGGAGCCCGCACTGTTCGCGGTCCCCGGCGGTACCTTGCTGCACCGCTCCGACTGCCCGCTCGTCGCGGGCAAGCCGCAGGCGTTTCCTGTCGCGGAGTCCAACCGCCGCGTGTTGGGGCTCGTCCCCTGCCCGGTGTGCGAACCGGAGGTCACCCACGGCACTGAGGGGTCGGCCGGCCCACGACCGGAGTCAGGGCCACCGCCTCGGTCCGCGGAGGACCCGGGCCACGAGCCCGGGTCGGGAACAGAGACAGGGGACGAGGACGCGGCCGGTGCCGGGGCCGCGGTGGAAGGCGCGCCGGGCGACCGACCCGCACCCGACACCGGCCGGCCCGACAAGGGCTCCGAGACGCGCCGCCAGGCAGGGCAGGAGCCGGGGAGGGAGCCCGGCACACAGTCGGATGCCCCGCCAGAAGCGGGGCCCCGGCCCGGAACACAGGACGCCACCGGGTCCGGCCCCGAATCCGGGACCGGAAACCGGCCGCAGGGCGGAACCACGTCCGGGACCGGACCGCAGAACGAAAACCGTCCGAGGTTCGAACTCGGTCCCGAACCGGGGTCCGGAAGCGGACCCGAGGGCGGATCCGGGTCCGGGAGCGGACACCAGGGCGCGAGTCCACCTCAGGCAGAGCCCCGAACCCCGCCGGAGGCGTGACCATGGCGGCGCTCGGCTATGAGCTCACCCTCGCCGGGATCGCCGTCGGCAGTGCCGCCGCGCTCACCGGCATCGGGCTCATCGTCACCTACCGGGCCACCGGCGTGCTCAACCTGGCGCACGGCGCCGTCGCCATGGTCACGGCGTACGTCATGCGGCAGTTCGCCGTCGAATGGCAGTGGCCGCTCGCCGTGGCCGCAGTCGTGAGCCTGCTGGTGATCGCGCCCGGAATCGGACTGCTGCTGGAGCTCGCGGTCTTCCGCCCGCTCTCCCGTTCCCGCGATCTCATCGGCGCCGGCGCGGCTCGGACCCTGGTCGCCTCGCTCGGTGTGTTCGTCCTCCTGGTCGGCGCGGCCACCCTGCTCTGGGGCCCGGGAGCGCAGGCCGACGCCCCTGTGCTGCTCCCCGAGGACCCCTGGGTCCAGCTCGGCACGGTCCTCGCCCTGGCCGCGGCAGTCGGCGTGGTGACCCGCTGGACACCCTTCGGGCGGGAGCTGCGGGCCGTCGTCGACAACCGGCGGCTGGCCGTGCTCGGCGGCGTCGACGCCGACCGGGTGGCCGCGGCGGGCTGGGCGTTCGGCTCGTTCACCGCGGGACTGACGGGCGTACTGCTCGCCCCGTATCTGCGGCTCGACCCGTACGGACTGCCGCTCCTGGTCATGGAGGTCATGGCCGTCGCGGTCGCGGCTGCGATGCGGAGCCTGCCGGTGGCGATCGGGGTGGCACTCGCGATCGGCATCGCACAGAGCCAGATGACCCGGCTGCACCCGGAAGGCTGGGCGGAATCGCTGGTCCAGGCGGTCGGTGCGAACCTCTTCGTCGTCGCCCTGCTGGTCGCGGCTCTGGTGCTGCCCGGGATCGGCGCGGGCCAAGGCTCCCCGGCCGAAGCGGAATCCGCTGTCCCGGCGGACCACCGCGGGGGCCGGCACCGTGTCGGGGCGTGGCTCGTCTGCGGAGTGCTGTTCCTGCTGCCGCTCGGCCTCGCGGGACGAGACCTGCAGACCTCGGTTCAGGTGCCGGCGCTGGGCGTCGTCCTGCTGTCGCTGGTCGTCGTCACCGGTATGGGTGGCCAGATCTCCCTCGGCCAGGCCGCGTACGCCGGACTGGGGGCGCTGTTCACCGCGCTGCTCGCGGCCGGGCGGTTCCCCGGTCTGCCCGAGCTCCCCGAACTCCCCGCCCTGGCGGCGGCGGTGGCCCTGGTGGCTCCGCTCGGTCTGCTGACCGGGTGGCCCGCGATTCGCCGGCACGGGCTGGCACTGGCACTGGCCACCCTGGCCATCGGGGTCGCGGTCAGCCGCTTCGTGTTCGCACAGCCGTACGCCACGGCAGGGCTCGGCCTCGACCGGCCGGCGGGGTTCGGCGGTGACCGCGCGTACTACCTCCTGGAACTCGCGCTGCTGGGGGGCGCGCTGGCTGCCGTCGCTGCGCTGCGCCGGGGGCGGGAGGGCCGGGCCCTGGCCGCGATGCGCGACCACGAGCCGGGCGCGGCCGCGGCGGGAGTGCCGGTGCCGGAGCTGAAACTGGGGGCGTTCGTGGCGGGTGCGGCCCTCGCGGCACTCGGCGGCGGAATGCTGGGCATGGGCACACAGGCCTTCGACGCGGCGGCGTACGACCCGGTGCGCGGTCTGCTGTGGTTCGCGGCCGTGGTGGTGCTCGGGGCGGACAGCCTGCTGGGGGCGATGGCCGCGGCGGTACTCCTCGTGGGGCTCGACGCGGGGGCGCGGGGCGGTGTCTCGGCGGCGGTGATCGGCGTGCTGGCGGTGCTTCTGGGGCGTTTCCCCGACGGCCTACCGGGAGCGGTCCGCTCCGCGACGCGCGCGTTCCACGGCCGAGGGCACGCCCGGCTGACCCCGCTGGGCGTACGGGTCGCTGCCTCGCTCCGTCCCGCCGACGGGCACCGTGCCGGGCTGCGGAAGGACGTCCGGCACCTGGCCGAGCACACCCCTCGCCCCCTGCGGCCGCATCCCACCGGGCCCCCGGCGGCGGGGTCTTCGGCATCGGGAGAGCAGCCACGCCCCGGACGGCCCGCCGAACACCCGGTCGAACGTGGCGAACCCGCCGCGTCCCGGAGCGCCACAGCCGCCGGGCTCGTCAAGGCAGGCCTGCACAGCCACTTCCCCGGCACGGGCCGCAGTTCGGGCGGCGGCGCTGCCGTGCCGTCCTCCGGACAGGGCCGGGCGGCCGGACTGCCGCCCCGCGCCGGGCGGCTCACCGCCCGCGGGGTGCGGGTGACGTACGGGAGTTTCGTCGCACTGGACGGAGTGGATCTTGTCGTCGCGCCTGGCCGGGTGACCGCGCTCATCGGACCCAACGGAGCCGGCAAAAGCACCCTCTTCCACTGTCTCTGCGGTACTCTGCGCCCGCGTTCCGGGCTGATCGCGCTCGACGGGCGGGACATCACCCGCCGGCCCGACCACTCCCGTACCCGCCTCGGCATCTCCCGCACCTTCCAGCAGCTCGCCGTCTTCCCCTCCCTCACCGTCGCCGAGAATGTCCGGATCGGCGCCGAGCAGGGCCGGGTGCGCGACCCCGCGGCCGTAGAGCCGGTGCTCCGGCTGCTCGGACTCGACGGGCCCGTTCGGGACGTGCCCGCGGCCGGGCTGTCCACGGGCACCCTGCGCCGGGTCGAGCTGGGCCGTGCTCTGGCCGGCGGTCCGCGCACCCTGCTGCTCGACGAACCCGCCGCCGGGCTCGACACGGCCGAGATCGCCGCGCTGGCCCGCGTGCTGAAGGCACTGGCCGCCGACGGGATGGCGCTGCTGGTCGTCGAGCACGATCTGGACCTGGTGGGCGGTCTTGCCGACACCGTGTACGCGATGGCGGCGGGCAGGATCGTCGCCTCGGGGCCCGCGGCACGGGTCCTGGCGGAGGCGGCGCCATGACCGTGGAGATCGCCCTGCGCCACGCGCGCGTGCGCTACGGCCCGTTGGAGGCCGTGCACGGCGTGGACCTGGTGGTACCGGCCGGCCGGCTGACCGTGCTTCTCGGCCGCAACGGCGCCGGGCGTACGACCGTTCTGCGGGCCCTGGCTGGCACGGTCCCGCTGGCGGCGGGCAGGGTGGAGTGGCGGAACGAGGACGTGACCCGGCTGCCCGCGCACGCCCGGGCACGCCGCGGACTGGCGTTCGTACCCGACCAGCGCGCCGTGTTCGCCTCCCTCACCGTCGCGGAGAATCTCGCGCTGGCCACCCGTGCCGCCACGGACGAGGGATCGGACGGGGACGGGGACACGGCAGCCGACCGGGCGACGGCGGCCTACCCGGCGCTGAGCCCGCTCCTCGCCCGGCGTGCGGGCACCCTGTCGGGAGGCGAGCAGCGCATGCTCGCGGTGTCACGGGCGCTGCTCTCCCCCGCGCGGCTGCTGCTGCTGGACGAGCCGGCGCAGGGCATGTCGCCCGCCACGGCAGCCCGTACGTACGCGCTGCTCGGCCGGGCGACGGCCGAGCAGCACCGCACGGTGGTCGTGGCCGAACAGGCGCTGTCACCCGCGCTGGGCGACGTAGCGACGGTGGTGCATGTGCTGCGCCGGGGGGCGGTCGTGTTCAGCGGCGAACCTTCGGAGCTGCGACCACCGCCGGACGACGGGCGGGAGCCTTCCGGCCCGGCAGCCGGAGCGCCGTTCCGACTCTGAGCCGGTCCGGGTTACGGCCGACTCTGTCGGCGTTGGCTCTGTAGAGCGCCTGCCATCCGCCACGCACCTTGTAGCGCCGGGCGATCGAGGCCAGCGTGTCCCCGGGCCGTACGCGGTGGACACGGCCGGCCGGGAGAGTGCGCAGGGAGCAGACGGGCCACGCCTGCCAGCCCTGGGTGCGCTGCACGGCTCTGGCCACCGTGATCTGTTCCTTGCGGGTGGCGAGGTCGGCGCGCCTGGCGTACGCGAGGCCGCCGAACGCCTCCCAGGTGGACTGCGAGAACTGCAGTCCGCCGTAGTAACCGTTGCCGGTGTTGGCGCGCCAGCGCCCGCTGCTCTCGCAGTGCGCGAGGCGGTCCCAGAGCGCCCGGTCCTCCGCACCGGCCGGTGCGGCGGCGGCGCTGCGGACTGCGGACGGCTCGGCGTGCGCGCCTTCGGGCGCCAGCGCCAGGAGCGCGGTGAGGGTGACGACGACAGGCCTGGTGACACGTAGGTGTGACATCGGCACACGCTAGGCACGTGATCTCCCGGAGCCCGGGGAGCCGCGCCCCGGTCGGGGGGCGGCCCCACCCGGTCGGACGATCGGATGACCGGATGGGGCTGCGGATTTCGCTGCGATCCTCTACGGGATCGGACCGCGGATTTCGCCGCTGTCCCGTACGGGATCAGACCGCGAGCCGCTGACCGGGCAGGATGAGGTTCGGATCGCTGCCGATCACGGCCCCGTTGGCCGCGTGTACGGCGCGCCAGGTCGTGCCGTGAGCCGCTGCGATGGCGCCGAGGGTGTCACCCCGCTTGACGGTGTAGTTCCCTCGGACGTGGCCGCGGTCCGAGTGTTCCGGGGCGCGGACGGGTGCCTGACGGGTCTCGTCGGCCCCGGTACGGGTCTGCGCACCGCTCCGGGTCTCCGGCGCGGCCGGGGCAGGCGCGGCGGGCGCCTGCGCGGCCGCGGGTGCGCTGCCGGACGCGCCGGCGCGGGCCCCGCAGGTGGGCCAGGCGCCCCAGCCCTGGGCGGCCTGGACCTTCGTGGCGACGGCGATCTGCTGGGCCCGGCCGGCCCGGTCGGCGGTCGGGGCGTAGGCCGTGCCGCCGTACGCCCGCCAGGTGCCGGCGGAGAACTGCAGCCCGCCGTAGTAGCCGTTCCCGGTGTTGATGTGCCAGTTTCCGCCGCTCTCGCACTGTGCGATGCGGTCCCACACTCCTCCCCCGGCTGCCGCCGGGGGCGTCCCCACAGCCGCGCCGGCCTGGCCGGCGGTGGCGAGCAGTGCCAGCGGGGCGGCGAACAGGGCGGCCCCGGCGAGCGCTGCTGTCTTGCGACGACGTATGGACATGTATTCCCTCTCCACGAACCCGGGTTCCCCCGGGCGGTGCGGCCACTGGACGCGTCGGACGCCGTTGGGCCGCTCCACCCCGCCCGCCGATGGGGGGTGCTGCGGTGGTGCGTGGTCGGTGGTGCGGTCGGCGGGTGTTCCCGGGCGGTGCTCGTTGCACACGGCGGGGAATCTATGGAGCCCCGCACCCCGGACTCAACCAACTCCCCGTCGTGCCAGGCCAGTTGAGGGTTACCCAGGGTATTGGCGGTCTTCCGCCACCCACTTGATCGGTAGATTTCAGGATGTATCCAGCCGTTGTTCCGGCGGCGTGTGGCTCACCTCACCTCCATCAACCTCCATGCTCTAACCAGGGGTTGACATGGAGTGAGGCATTCCGTCCCCGACTTCACCCTCCGCGCTCGATGCTGCGATTCCGCCGCCACGCACGCGTGACTCCGGCCACAGATCACCCGTTGTCCTCTTATGAGCCGGGTCCGCCCGGCGCCCACCCCCGAACCGAGGAGCCCTCCAGTGCCGCGCATGCTCGACGTCAGCGATGACGTACGCGCCGAGATCGGCGACGAAGAAGCCGACCGGCTGATCGCGGGCGACAACGCCCCGGGCAGCTACGACTGCACCTCCTGCCGGACCCCTGGCGACACCGAGCAGGAGCGCACCAGCACGGTGCTGTTCGTCGGTGACGAGACCGCGGTGCTCGCCTTCGCCCACGCCTCCTGCATCCCCTCCCAGGTCGTCGCGGTCTCGGAGGAGCAGCTCCAGGGCGCCGTGCGGAGCATCACCGGCGACGCGGACGCCGACCTCGACGCCGGATCGGCTCCCCCGATCGCGGTGCCCGCCGATCTCGAGGCCGATTCGCGCCTGGCTGTGATCGGCGCGACCAGCGGTCTCGTACTGATCAAGGGCGAGCTGCACCCCGCGCTCGTCGTGGAGCCCACCGGCCCGATCGCCCGGCCCGGCACAGACGGCCCCGGTGACGAGTTCCTGCCGCTGCTCATCGAGCACGGCTTCACGCCCGTCAACGACGTCGAACAGATCCCCGATCAGCTGCCCGGCTGGTCCGTACTGCTCGCCATGGGCCAGCTGCACGCGATCCTGCAGCCCGGCACCGGCGGCGGCCGGCCGGTGGCGTGGTGGCAGGCCCACCAGCCGCTGACCGTGACCGACGGCTGGCGGCGGGCCGCGAACAAGTCCTCCAAGGTCCTGGTCTTCGCCGCCCCGGTGGGCTCGATCGGCCAGCAGCCGCGCGAGGACCTGCTGCGCGCCGCCCTGGACAAGGCCTCCGCCCGCCGCGAGCTCGTCGCCGCGCTCCTGCCGCTGGCGGGCACGTGACCCGGAGCACCTCCGGCGCCCCGGGGACCGCGGCCCACATCGCGGCCTGGGCCGCCGCCCTGCGGGGCGCGCACAGCGGGTCGGCGCACGGCTCGTCCGGGGGTCGGCACGCTGCCGGCGGTCCCGCTGTGCGTGGCGGCTCCGCCACCGGGCCCGTCGTGTACAGGACCGGCTCCGCCGCCGAGCCGGTGCTGTACTCCGGCTCGGGGTCCGGCTCCGGGCCCGGACCCGCCCCGCAAACAGGCTCAGCCGCCGGGTCCTACAACACGCCCCGAACAGGGGTTTTCACTCCGCGCCCGCATCCGTCGGGCGCCGAGGTCGTTGGCAGATACGTGCACGCATACGACCCCTCGCCCCGGACCCCGTACCCGAGCCACATCCCCGGAATGCGCCCCTCGCATGACGGCCCGGTCAGCAGCAGCAATCAGTCGGCCACGCCGATCTATGACGCGCTGTACGCCGAGTACCGCCGGTCGTTCCGGGCGCTGCCCGGCGACCGCTCCGGCGAGGAGGATCTCGGGTTCGTGGCCTTCGGCAACAGCCGCGATCACCGCAGCTCGTGGGAGCGTGTCCGGTCCTGGGAAACGACCGGGCGCCAGCAGCGGGCACTCCCGCCGGCACTGCCGCCCGCCCAGCGGGACAACCGGAGGCACGGTTTGTAGGGCCTCCCCCGCCCCGCTCCCGCCGCTGCACCGCTGAGACAGCCACGGCGGATCTTCGCGAGCTGCGGACATCAGCGGCTCAGCCGCGGAGTCCGCGGCTGCCGTGCAGGGCTTCCCCGTCGCACGGCACAGGGGAACCCCTGAGGGGAATCCGGGGGTCCTTGCCCGCGGCGCGCCCGGACGATTCGACCAACGTGAAGGGCGAGCCCTCCGGGCCGGACTCCGAAGGCTGAGTCTGAGGGGTTCGGGGCCCGGGGGCTCCTCAGGACCCGGGTCCTGAGGCCGCGTGCCGCGCCCCCGGACAGGTCCGGTCCCTGCCGCCGCTGCTACTTCTTACGGCCGCGCTTCTCGCGCACGCGTACCGAGATGTGGATCGGAGTGCCCTCGAAGCTGAACTCCTCGCGCAGCCTCCGCTCGATGAAGCGGCGGTATCCCGCTTCCAGGAAGCCCGAGGCGAAGAGAACGAACCGCGGCGGCTTGATCCCGGCCTGGGTGCCGAAGAGGATGCGGGGCTGCTTACCGCCACGGACGGGGTGCGGGTGCGAGGCGACGATCTCCCCGAGGAAGGCGTTGAGACGCCCGGTCGGTACGCGTGTCTCCCACCCGGCGAGGGCGGTCTCGATCGCCGGGACCAGCTTCTCCATGTGCCGGCCCGTACGCGCCGAGACGTTGACCCGCGGCGCCCACTGGATCTGCGCGAGCTCCGTCTCGATCTCGCGCTCGAGGTAGTAGCGGCGCTCCTCCTCGAGGGTGTCCCACTTGTTGTACGCGATGACCAGCGCGCGTCCCGCCTCGACTGCCATCGTGATGATCCGCTGGTCCTGGACGCTGATGGTCTCGCTCGCGTCGATCAGGACCACCGCGACCTCGGCCTTCTCCACCGCGGCGGCGGTACGCAGCGAGGCGTAGTAGTCCGCGCCCTCCTGGAGGTGCACGCGGCGCCGGATACCGGCCGTGTCCACGAATTTCCAGGTGACACCGCCGAGCTTGATCAGCTCATCGACCGGGTCACGGGTGGTGCCTGCCAGCTCGTCGACGACGACCCGGTTCTCGCCCGCGACCTTGTTGAGCAGGGACGACTTGCCGACATTCGGGCGGCCGATCAGGGCGACCCGGCGCGGCCCGCCGAGGGCGTTGCCGAAGGTCTGGGCGGGCGCGGTGGGCAGCGCCTCGAGCACGGCGTCGAGCATGTCGCCCGTACCGCGGCCGTGCAGCGCCGAGATCGGGTGCGGCTGGCCGAGGCCGAGTGACCACAGCATCGCGGCGTCGGCCTCGGCGTTCGGGCCGTCGACCTTGTTGGCGCAGAGCACCACGGGCTTGCCGGCCCGGCGCAGCAGCTTGACGACCGCCTCGTCGGTGTCGGTGGCGCCGACCTGGGCGTCCACCACGAAGACCACCGCGTCGGCGGCCTCGATGGCGAACTCGGCCTGGGCGGCGACGGACGCGTCGATGCCCAGCACATCCTGCTCCCAGCCGCCGGTGTCGACGACCTTGAAGCGGCGGCCGGCCCACTCGGCCTCGTACGTCACCCGGTCCCGGGTCACGCCGGGCTTGTCCTCGACGACGGCCTCGCGGCGGCCGATGATCCTGTTCACCAGGGTCGACTTGCCGACATTCGGGCGGCCGACGACAGCGAGTACGGGCAGCGGACCGTGCCCGGCGGCGGCGAGTTCGCTGCCGACCTCGTCCGGGTCGAAGCCCTCCTGCGCGGCGAGCTCCATGAACTCCGCGTACTCGGCGTCGCCAAGCTCACCGTGCTCGTCGCCGGTGTGGATCTGGTCGTTCATGAAGTCTGTTCCTCGTCGTCCATCGTCCGTGCCGGACTCGTGCAGTCCGGCACTCAAGTCTTGGGGGGCCCGGGGTTCTCCCCCAGAGAAGCACAGCCGTGCTCCGTGGTGCGCCTGGCTTTTTCCAGGTGGGCGGTCAGCCGCTGCTGGATGCGCACCGTGGCCTCGTCGAGGGCCTTGCGGGTGGCCCTGCCGGTTGCGTCACCGGCGGAGAAGGAATCGCCGAAGACCACGTCGACCCGGCTGCGCAGCGGCGGCAGAGCCGATACCAGGCGACCGCTCCGGTCGGCGCTGCCGAGCACCGCGACCGGCACGATGGGCGCGCCGGAGCGCACCGCGAAGTACGCCAGCCCGGAGCGCAGGGACGCGAAGTCGCCCTCGCCACGGGTGCCCTCGGGGAAGATGCCCAGCACGCCGCCGCGCTCCAGTACGCCGAGTGCATGGGTGATCGCGGTCCGGTCGGCGCGCGAACGGTCCACCTTGAGCTGCCCGATTCCGCGCAGGAACGGGTCGAGCGGACCGACGAACGCCTCTTTCTTCACCAGAAAGTGCACCGGCCGGGGTGCGGTGCCCATCAGGATCGGGCCGTCGATGGCATGGGAATGGTTGACCGCGAGGATGACCGGGCCCGAGGCGGGGACCCGCCACGCGCCGAGCACGCGCGGCTTCCACAGCCCGTACATCAGGCCGATGCCGATCCGGCGGCCGACCGCCGCGCCGCCGGGACCGGGCACGGTGTCCGGGGGTGTCACGCGGTCCGCTTCTCCTCGATGAGGGTGACGACGCACTCGATGACCTGGTCGAGGGTGAGCTCGGTGGTGTCCACCTCGACCGCGTCGCCGGCCTTCGCGAGCGGCGAGGTCTTACGGCCCGAGTCCGCGGCGTCCCGCTTGACGAGCGCCTCGCGGGTGCTCGCCAGGTCGGCGGAGTCCTTGCCCTTGAGTTCCCCGCTCCGCCGCGAGGCCCGCGCCTCCGGCGAGGCGGTGAGGAAGATCTTGAGGTCGGCGTCGGGCAGGACGGTGGTGCCGATGTCCCGGCCCTCGACCACGATGCCGCGGGCCGCGGTGGCGGCGATGGTGCGCTGCAGTTCGGTGAGCAGGGCCCGCACCTCGGGCACCGCGCTCACGGCGCTGACCGCGGCGGTGACCTGCTGGGTGCGGATCGGGCCCGCGGCGTCCGCTCCGTCCACCGTGATCGTCGGGGCGGCCGGGTCGGTGCCGGAGACGATCGACGGCTTCGCCGCCGCGGTGGAGACCGCGACGGAGTCCTGCACATCGACGCCGTTGTTCAGCATCCACCAGGTGATCGCCCGGTACTGGGCGCCGGTGTCCAGGTAGCTCAGACCGAGCTTGGCGGCCACGGCCTTCGAGGTGCTCGACTTGCCCGTGCCGGAGGGGCCGTCGATGGCGACAATCACTGTTGCCGGTGCGGTCCGGGCGGCGGTTTCCACGGTGACGAACACCTTCCTTGTGCACGGGGCGGGGTCTGCTGGGGGTACCTCCCAGCGGTAGCTGGGGGACCGAAGCCTTCGGACAAGGTTACTGGCTACCGGGACCGCCCCCGTACAGAGCGTCGTCGACGCCCGAGCGGCCCACGGCGCGCAGCCGCCCTGCCGCGGAATTCGCACGGCTCGGCGCCGCTGAGCCGGGTCGGCGGCCGCAGCGGTGCGATCACCCCCGCCGGGCTGCGCCGACCTGCGCCGACCTGCGCCGAACCGCCCGCGCCGCTACTGCCGGATCGACCACCCGCGCTCGCGCAGGGCCGCGATGAGCGCGGGCGCAGCCTTCGGCTCCACCATCAGCTGGATCAGACCGGCCTGCTGCCCGGTCGCGTGCTCGATCCGTACGTCCTCGATGTTGACCCCGGCGCCGCCGGCGTCGGCGAAGATACGGGCCAGCTCGCCGGGCTGGTCGCCGATGAGGACCGTGACCATCTCGTATGTGGCCGGGGCGGCACCGTGCTTGCCCGGCACCCGCTCGCGGCCCGCGTTCCCGCGCCGCAGCACGTCCTCGATCCCGGTGACGCCGTCCCGCCGCTTGTCCTCGTCGGCGGACTGCAGGGCCCGCAGCGCCTGCACCGTCTCGTCGAGGTCGGAGGCGACCGCGGCGAGGACGTCGGCGACCGGCCCGGGGTTCGCGGACAGAATGTCGATCCACATCGCGGGGTCGGAGGCGGCGATCCGGGTGACGTCCCGGATGCCCTGGCCGCACAGCCGTACAGCGGACTCGTCGGCCTCCTCCAGGCGGGCCGCGACCATGCTGGAGAGCAGCTGCGGAGTGTGGGAGACGAGGGCGACGGCCCGGTCGTGGGCATCGGCGTCCATCACCACGGGCACGGCCCGGCACAGGGCGACGAGCTCCAGACCCAGGTTGAGCACCTCGGTGTCGGTGTCGCGGGTGGGGGTCAGGACCCAGGGCCTGCCCTCGAAGAGGTCGGCGGTGGCGGCCAGCGGGCCGGAGCGCTCGCGGCCGGACATGGGGTGCGTACCGAGGTACTGGCGCAGATCGCAGCCGAGCGCCTCCAGCTCGCGGCGCGGGCCGCCCTTGACGCCGGCGACGTCGAGGTAGCCGCGGGCCACGCCGCGGCGCTGGGCGGCCGCGATCGTGGCGGCGGCGTGCGCGGGCGGTACGGCGACGATGGCCAGATCGACCTGGCCTTCCGGCGCCTCGTCGGTGCCCGCGCCGAGCGACGCCGCCGTACGGGCCTGGGCCGGGTCGTGGTCCTCGAGGTGGACCCGTACACCCCGGCTCGCCAGGGCCAGTGCGGCCGAGGTGCCGATCAGGCCGGTACCGATGACGACGGCGGTTCTCACTGGGCGATGTCCTTGCGGAGGGCGGCGGCCGCGCCGAGGTAGACATGGGAGATCTCGGACTTGGCGAGGCCGCTCTCGACGTGCGCCAGGATCCGTACGACGCGCGGCATGGCACCGGCGATGTCCAGCTCCTGGGCGCAGATCAGCGGCACGTCGACGATGCCGAGCTTGCGGGCGGCGGCCGCCGGGAAGTCGCTGTGGAGGTCCGGGGTGGCCGTGAACCAGATGCTGATCAGGTCGTCGGCGGCGAGACCGTTGCGCTCGAGGACGGCGGTGAGCAGCTCACTGACCTGGTCCTGCATATGGCCCGACTCGTCGCGCTCCAGCTGGACGGCTCCACGGACCGCTCGTACCGCCACGTCTGACTCCTTCGCCACCGCCGAACTCCTGATCAGGACAGCCTAGTCAGCGCGGCGGGCGGACAGCCGCGGCGACCGCACTGCGAGACGGTGCCGCCCGGGCGCTTCGGCCCCGCTTCCGGGGCAACCCGCGGTTTCATGAATCCACTGATGACAGACATGTCCCCCCATCGGCCGGTGGGGGGACGTGGCGGGGCGCGGTCCGGTAGAACGTTTCGCATGATCTTCCATGTGGTGCCGCTGGACGACTGGCTGGCCGTTCCGGACCGCCCGTACGCCCCTCCCGCGCTCGCCGAGGAGGGCTTCATCCACTGCTCCCCCGACGAAGCGACCGCCCTTGCCGTCGCCGACGCCTTCTACCGGGACGCGGTGGGCCCGCTGATGGTCCTGCTCATCGACGAGCAGGTGCTGGACGCCCCGGTCCGCTGGGAGCCGGCGAGCCTCCCGGCTCCCCCGGGGGCCGGGCCGTCCGTCCTCTTCCCGCATGTCTACGGACATATCAACCGGACCGCGGTGGCCGGGATGCTGGAGGTCCAGCGGGACGAGGACGGCCACGCGACCGGTCTCGCCCTCTGGTCCTGACGGCACGGCGCCCGGACCGTACGCGGCGCCCGACCGTACGCACAGACCGACTGTCTACAGATCGACCTCGCGCATGAGCATGCCGACCTCGGTGTTGGTCAGCCGGCGCAGCCAGCCGGACTTCTGGTCGCCGAGCGGGATCGGGCCGAAGTTCGTCCGCACCAGCCTGTCCACCGGGAAGCCCGCCTCGGCGAGCATCCGGCGCACGATGTGCTTGCGGCCCTCGTGCAGGGTGACCTCGACCAGGTAATTCTTGCCGGTGTTCTCGACGACCCTGAAGTGGTCGGCGCGAGCGTAGCCGTCCTCGAGCTCGATGCCGTCCTTCAACTGCTTGCCGAGATCGCGCGGGATCGGGCCCTGGATGGCGGCGAGATAGGTCTTCTTCACGCCGTACCGGGGGTGGGTGAGGCGGTGGGACAGCTCACCGTGGTTGGTGAGCAGGATGATGCCTTCGGTCTCGGTGTCGAGACGGCCGACGTGGAAGAGCCGGGTCTCGCGGTTGGTGACGTAGTCACCGAGGCACTGGCGGCCGTCCGGATCCTCCATGGTGGAGACGACCCCGGCGGGCTTGTTGAGCGCGAAGAACAGGTACGACTGGGTCGCGACGGTCAGTCCGTCGACCTTGATCTCGTCCTTCTCCGGGTCGACGCGGAGACCCTGTTCGGTGACGATCTCACCGTTGACCTCGACGCGGCGCTGGTCGATCAGCTCCTCGCAGGCCCGGCGGGAGCCCATACCGGCGCGGGCGAGCACCTTCTGCAGCCGCTCGCCCTCCTGCTCGCCGAAGGTCTTGGGAAGTTTGACCTGCGCCTTGCTGTGGCGGGCGCGGTTGCGCTCCTCGATCTGGGCGTCCAGCTCCCGCGGCCGGGCCGGGGGCTGCGATCGGCCGCCGCGACGGGGTGCTCCGCTCTTGCCGGCCGCGGGGCCCTTGGGCCCGCCCTTGGCGCCGCCGCGGGCTCCCGCTCCGCGACCGCCGCTGCCGCCGCCCGAGGCGGGCTTGCCCGATCCCGTGCGGCCACCGGCCGACGAGGGCTTTCCGGAGCCCGAACGGCCGCCACCGGAGGCGGGCTTGCCCGAGTCCGCACGGTCCGAGGAACCGCCCACGTCGTAGCGGCGCTCCTCGGGACGGGGGCGGCCCGCGCGCTTCTGCTGGTCGTCGCGCCCTCCGGCGCCCGACGACCGACGCGCACCGTCGGCACCCGACGACCGCCGCGCACCACCGGAGCCCCGCTGGTTCTGGCTGCCGTTGTCCCTGCTGTTCCTGCCGCTGCTTCGCATCAAAGTTCCGTCTGAGAGTGGCCGCTGTCGTCTACGTCTGCGGCCCGGGCTCCTCGTCGGGAGCGTCCGGGTCGAACGACGGCACGCCTTCCTGGGACTCGCCCTCGACCGCGTCCACCTCCGGGAGGAACGGCGCGAGCTCCGGGAGCTCGTCCAGGCCGCGCAGGCCCATCCGCTCCAGAAAGTAGTTCGTCGTCGTGTACAGGATCGCACCTGTTTCGGGTTCCGTCCCCGCCTCCTCCAGCAGACCGCGTTGGAGGAGGGTGCGCATCACGCCGTCACAGTTCACACCGCGCACGGCCGAGACGCGGGACCGGCTGACCGGCTGACGGTACGCGACTACGGCCAGGGTCTCCAATGCGGCCTGGGTGAGCCGGGCGTGCTGGCCGTCCAGAACGAAGCCCTCGACGGCGTCCGCGTACTCGGTCCGCGTGTAGTACCGCCAGCCGCCGGCCACCAGCCGCAGGTCGAAGCCCCGGCGCTGGGCCGTGTACTCGTCGGACAGCTCGCGCAGCGCGTCGGCGACGGCCCGGCGGGGGCGCTCCAGGACCTTGGCGAGGTGCTCCTCGGTGGCGGGCTCGTCGACGACCATGAGGACGGCCTCGAGGGCGGGCTTGAGATCGAGCTCTGCGACGGCCGAGGCGCCCGTGGGGGCCGCCGCGGGCCCGTCCAGGGGTGCCGGGGGCCCCGGGGCCTCTTCGGGCCGCTGCGGTTCGTTCGCCGCGTCGTCGCTGCTCATACCTTCTCCTTCTGCTCGGCCTGTGGCTGGGCCTCCTGGTCGAACTCGTCGGTGACCATGGGCTGTTGGCCCGCAGCGCCGGTCCAGCGGACCATCAGCGAGCCGAGCGCCTCCTCCTGGTCGAGTACGACCGCGCGCTCGCGGTAGAGCTCGAGCAGCGCGAGGAAGCGTGCGACGACGGTGAGGGTGTCGGGGGCGTCCTCGATCAGCGAGTGGAAGCTCACCTCGCCCGCGTCGCGCAGCCGGGCGATCACCAGATCGGCCTGTTCACGCACACTGACCAGTGGTGCGTGGATGTGGTCCACGTACACCTGAGGCTTGGCCTTGGGCTGCATCGCCTTCACCGCGAGCTTCGCGAAACCCTCGGCGCCGATGCTGATGACGACCTCGGGGAGCAACTCGGCGTGGTGCGGCTCCAGGCCGACGGTACGGGGGTAGCGGCGGGCCTCGGCGGCCAGCCGCTCGCTGAAGATCTCCGCGATCTGCTTGTACGCACGGTACTGCAGCAACCGTGCGAACAGCAGGTCGCGCGCCTCCAGCAGCGCGAGGTCGGCCTCGTCCTCGACCTCGGCGGCGGGGAGCAGCCGGGCCGCCTTGAGATCGAGGAGGGTGGCGGCGACGACGAGGAACTCGGTGGTCTGGTCGAGGTCCCAGTCCGGCCCCATGGCTCGGATGTACGCCATGAACTCGTCGGTGACCTTGGAGAGTGCGACCTCGGTGACATCGAGCTTGTGCTTCGAGATCAGCTGGAGAAGCAGATCGAAGGGCCCCTCGAAGTTCACCAGCCGGACGGTGAACCGGCCGGTGGAGTCCTCGGGGCGGGCGGTGTTCTCCGGGCCGGGGGCATGGCGGGGCGAAGTCCCGGGCGGGTGCTCCCCCGCGTGCTGCGGGCCGTCGCTGCCGCCGGCCCCCGGTCCCCCGACCTCGGGCGTGGCGGCGGGGCCTGCCGGCGTGGCGGCGGTCTCGGCCTCGATGGGGCGCGGGGCCTCGGGCACTGCTGGAAGCCTGTCCCCTTCCGGTGGCGGAGCGCTCGTACGGGGCAGCGGCACGGGCCGGACCTGCTGAGCAGGTTCCGGGGCCTCAGCCGACTCCGGCATCTCGATCGGTGCCGGTGCCGGCGCCTCAGCCGGCTCCTCCGCCCCAGCCGGCTTCAATGCCTCAGCCGGCTCCGTGGCCTCCGGTTCGGCGTCGACCGAGAGAACCCCCTCGCCCTCCCCGCCGGCCGCGTCCTGGCCTTCAGGGTCCCCCTCCGGGCCGGGAGCCCGCCCCGGAGGCCGCTCCTCGGCCGGGGCCGGTGCCGGGGCGGGCTCCGGCTGCGGCTCCCGTACGGCGGCGACGTCGGCCGTGACCGGGCGCGCACCGGGTCCCCGTCCGAGCGAGCGGCGGGGACTACGGGGCGGGTGCGTGGGCGGCGTGGCGTCGTCGTTCGGTGGCATTGCGGTCCAGGGTGCCGGGGATCCCGGCCGGAGGCCGGGGCGGGGGGTCCCCGGGCCGGAAGCCAGGGCGCGGCCCGCGGAAACGGCAGGTTATCTCCCCCGGCCCGGGCCATGAGGGACCCCGGCCGTTTCAGCGCCCGCGCAGCCGGCGCACCAGGATGCTCGCGTCGCCGCGCGACTCGAGGTCGGCCAGGACCACCGCGACCGCCTCGCGGACGATCCGGCCGCGGTCGACGGCGAGCCCGTGCTCGCCCCGCAGCACCAGCCGCGCGTGTTCCAGGTCCATGAGCTCCTCGGCGGAGACATAGACGGTGATCTTCTCGTCGTGCCGCTCCCGGCCGCTGGGACGGCGGTTCGCCCCCCTGGTGCCGCGCCGGGGCTGGCCGGCCCCGGCCTGCGCGGAAGGGTGCTGCCCGGCGGCTGGGCGGGCACCGGGGACCTGTGCGGCCGCGGGAGGCCCGTCCCGCTCCGGGCGGCCCTTTGGCCCCGCCTGGGCCGACGTACGCACCGCGGAGGGATGGTCCTGGTCGTTCTCGCGCCCGGAGTGCTCGGCGGAGCCCGCGTCCTCATCGGCGGCGGGCGAGGCGTCCGAACCGGGGCCGTCCTCGTCGGACGACGACACCGGATCGGACTCACCGGCGGGTGCGGGCACCCGCGGCGCTGCCCCGGACTTCTCTCCGTTGGCGTGCTGCCGGGCGGACCCCGCAGACGATGCCTGCAGCGCCATCCCCCCGGTGGTGCGGAACAGTTCGTCGGCTCCCGGAAGACTCACTCGGCGTGGCACCGGGCGAGCACCTCCCTGGCGAGCTGACGATAAGCGGCGGCGCCGACGGAGTTGGAGGCGTACGTGGTGATCGGCTCGCCCGCGACGGTGGTCTCCGGGAAGCGGACGGTACGGCCGATCACCGTGTGGTAGACGTGCTCGTCGAACGCCTCGACCACCCGCGCCAGCACCTCGCGGCTGTGCACCGTACGGGAGTCGTACATGGTCGCGAGGATGCCGTCGAGCTCCAGCTCGGGGTTGAGCCGCTCCTGCACCTTCTCGATCGTCTCGGTGAGCAGGGCGACCCCGCGCAGCGCGAAGAACTCGCACTCGAGCGGCACGATCACCTTGTGCGCCGCGGTGAGCGCGTTGACGGTGAGCAGGCCCAGCGAGGGCTGGCAGTCGATGACGATGTAGTCGTAGTCCGCCAACAGCGGCTTCAACGCCCGCTGCAGGGTGGACTCACGGGCCACCTCGCTCACCAACTGCACTTCAGCGGCTGACAAATCGATATTGCTCGGCAGCAGGTCCATGTTGGGCACCGCTGTCTTGAGGAGCACCTCGTCGGCCGCCATGCCCCGCTCCATGAGCAGGTTGTAGACCGTCAGGTCGAGTTCCATCGGGTTCACCCCGAGGCCCACGGACAGCGCGCCCTGCGGGTCGAAGTCGACCAGCAGCACCCGGCGTCCGTACTCCGCGAGTGCGGCACCCAGGTTGATGGTCGAGGTGGTCTTGCCGACCCCGCCCTTCTGGTTGCACATAGCGATGATCTTCGCGGGGCCGTGGTCGGTCAGCGGACCCGGGATCGGGAAGTACGGCAGCGGCCTCCCGGTCGGGCCGACCCGCTCCCGGCGCTGGCGGGCAGCGTCCGGGGCGAGCGTGGCCGCGTACTCGGGATCGGGCTCGTACTCCGCGTCGGGGTCGTAGAAGTGCCCCTCGGGCAGGTCGTCGTAGTCGGCGAGACGGGTGGCGGGGTCTTTACCGCCGTGGTCGCCGGCCATGGCGTTCACGTGATGGCCGTCCATGCTCTGGTGGGCTGTCGTGCTCTGGCGGGCTGTGAAGGTACGGACGGCGACGGAGCCGACAGCCTCGGGCCCGGAGGGACCCTGGCCCCGCGCAGCCATTCCTTGACCACCCCCGGGAGTAAATGTCGACTCATTCACAAGTCGTCTTACCTCCTTGGACGTGACCAGGAAACTTTATCGATAGGTCAGCGTGGCACCATGCCGACGGTTTGCGACTCTATGGCGTGTCGACGGTTCACAGCAACACAATCCGCCGGACCCGGCCTGATGTGTCGGCAAGTGAACGCCCCGATGTCAAGGGCGTAAGGACCGCAACGCCGATGTTTCACTGCTGTACGAAACAGCTAAAGGGCTACGTTCAAGGCGAATTGACCGGGCATCCGGAAAGGCGGAACGCCTCCGGCCGGACCCTGATCCACAAGGCCCGGCCGGACACGTGCTGTTGACGGTGCTGTTGACGATGTCGCTTGACGCCGCCCAGGGGTGACGCTCCGGGGGCTCAGCCCAGGAGCGTGCTCAGCTCGACGGAGGCGAGGCCGTGGGCCTCGGCGACCGGGCCGTAGACGACGTGTCCGTCATGGGTGTTGAGGCCCCTGGCGAGCGCGGCGTCCCTGCGGAGCGCCTCCTGCCAGCCGCGATTGGCCAGCTCAACGATGTACGGGAGCGTGGCGTTGGTCAGCGCGTAGGTCGAGGTGTTGGGCACCGCGCCCGGCATGTTGGCGACGCAGTAGAAGACCGAGTTGTGGACCTGGAAGGTCGGCTCGGCGTGCGTGGTGGGACGCGAGTCCTCGAAGCAGCCGCCCTGGTCGATCGCAATGTCGACAAGCACACTTCCGGGCTTCATCCGCGACACGAGCTCGTTGGTGACCAGCTTCGGCGCCTTGGCGCCCGGGATGAGCACCGCGCCGATGACCAGGTCGGCCTCGAGGACGGCCTTCTCCAGCTCGAAGGCGTTGGAGACGATGGTCTGGATCTTCGTGCCGAAAATCTTGTCGGCCTCGCGCAGCTTGTTGACGTCCTTGTCGAGCAGCGTCACGCGGAAGCCCATGCCAATGGCGATCTGCGCGGAGTTCCAGCCGGAGACGCCGCCGCCGATGACGACGGCCTTGCCCGGGGCCACGCCCGGGACGCCGCCCGGCAGCACGCCGCGGCCGCCGGCCGAGCGCATCAGGTGGTAGGCGCCGACCTGCGGGGCGATCCGGCCGGCCACCTCGGACATCGGGGCGAGCAGCGGCAGCGCGCGGTTCGCCGTCTCGACCGTCTCGTACGCGATGGCGGTGGTGCCGGACTCCAGCAGCGCGTCCGTGCACTCCCGGGAGGCCGCGAGGTGCAGGTAGGTGAAGAGGGTCTGGTCCTTGCGAAGGCGGTGGTACTCCTCCGCGATCGGCTCCTTGACCTTCAGCAGCAGATCGGCGGAGCCCCAGACCTCGTCGGCGGTGCCGAGGAGGGTGGCGCCGGCGGCGATGTACTCCTCGTCCGGGATGTAGGAGCCCAGGCCGGCGCCCTGCTCCACGAAGACCTGGTGGCCATGGCGGACGAGCTCGAGCACGCCGGCGGGGGTGATGGCCACCCGGAACTCGTTGTTCTTGACCTCGCGGGGGATGCCGACCTTCACGTCGATCACGGTCCTTGGATGAGGGGGATTAGGTACAAACCCCAGCATGCGACTGCATACGGGATGCCACCGCTTCGTGGCGCGGCCCGACCAGTCTATTGAAGGATGTCTCGCTGTCTAGCCTTTCAAAGCATCAATCCCTCGGCGAAGTGCCACGGATTTCGTAGGTGGACCCCGGGGTGTCACTGAGCAGACCCTCAGCCGCACCGCGGTGCAGCCTTGCCGCCGCGGGATCGCCGAGGTGGTCGAGGGTGTCCGCCATCCGCAGCTGCACCGCCGCCCGCAGCCGGTCGTCCCCGGCCCGGCGCGCCCAGGCCAGCGCCTCCTCGCAGGTGCGCAGCGACTCCTCCGGCCGCCCCGCGTACTCCTGCACCCTGGCCATCTCGCCGAGCGCCCGCGCGTGGCCCTGCGGATCGCGAAGCCTGCGGTATCCGGCTGCGGCAGCGCGCCAGTTGCGCAGCGCCTCGCCCCAGTGGCCCGCATAGCTGTGGAGCGCCCCGAGCCGGCCGTACAGCCGCGCCTGCTCGGCCACATCCCCGCGGGAGAGCCGCAGCGACAGCGCCCGCCCGTACCAGTCGGCCGCCCGCTGCCAGTCGGCGAGCTCCTGGTACGTACCGCCGAGGGATTCCAGGGCGCGGCAGGTGAGCATCGGGTCGCCGACGGACCGTGCGGCCTCCAGCGCGCCCCGGTAGCGGTCCAGCGCATCCCCGGACCGGCCCGCCGCGGCGTCGAGGTCGGCCAGATTGAGCAGCGCGGCCGCTTTCTCCAGCGGCAGACCACGCCGCTCCGCGACGCCCAGCACGAGCTGGTGCAGCGGGTACAGCTCCGGCGCGGCGCCCTCCTCGCCCCGGTGGGCGATCAGCGCCCGCGCGAGTGCGGCGACCATCCGGCGCGCCTGGTTGTCCAGTTCTCCGTCCTCGACGGCGAGTTCGGCCCCGGCGAGCAGCGCGGGCAGCCGGGAGTCGAGCCAGCCGGCCGCCACTCCGGGAGAGGGAAAGCGCAGCGCGCGCGGCAACCCGGCCAGCCGCTTGCGGGCGGGAGAGTCGACGGGCTCGGCGGTCGCCCGGCAGGACTGCAACTGCCGTACGGTCCGCTCCAGCATCCTGGCGCGGGCGAGCAGGAGTTCGGCGGGCTTCTCCTGTGTCCGGAGCAGCGCGCGCAGCAGCGGGGCGAGGCAGCCCGGCACCCGGTACTGGGGGGGCAGGCCGGAGGGCGAGGCCACGGCGCGCAGCAGGCCGTGCGCGGCGAAGCCGTCCAGCGCCGGCTGGGCGGCGGTCACCGAGCAGCCCGCCAGCGCCGACGCGGTATGCGCGTCCACGAAGCCCGCGGGGGCGAGCGCCAACAGCCGCAGCGTCCGGGCGGCGGGCTGCGGCAGGGATTCGTACACCAGCCGGAAGGCGCGGGCCAGCGGCCGGGTTCCGGCGGCCTCCGGCAGCGGCGCCGCGTCGGGCAGGTCGCGCAGCCGCTGCGTCACATCGGCGACGGACGCCTTGGGGCGGGCCGCGAGCCAGCCGCCGACGAGGGCCAGCGCGGCGGGCTGTCCCGCGCACTCCTCGACGAGGGAGTCGGCGGAGCGCGGGTCGACGGTGATACGGGTCGTGCCCGCGTACCGGGAGAGGAGCTCGACGGCGGCGCCGACGCCGAGCCCGCCGAGCGTGCACGGCCGTACGTCCGGGACCCCGGTCAGCGGCCCTTCGGAGGTGGCCAGGACCAGGCAGTCCGGGGCGTCCGGGATCAGCGGGTGCACCTGCTCGGGGTCCCCGGCGTCGTCCAGGAGCAGCAGGGTCCGGCGGCCGTGGAGGGCGGCCCGCAGCGCCTCGGTGAGCTCGTCCTCACCGGCGCCCGCGGCGGCCGTCGCGCCGAGCGCGTCGAGGAGGTCGCGGGCGGTGCGCCGGGTGGGCACGGGCTGCCCTTCGGGCGTGGTGAGCCGGGCGCGGAGCACACCGTCGGAGTAGGCGCCCGCCTGCCGCCGGGCGAACTCCTCGGCGAGCGCAGTGCGTCCCGATCCGGGCCGGCCCGCGATGAGCAGCACCCGGGCGCGGGCAGGCTTGCGCCCGGAGAGGGTGTCGAGCCCGGCTCGTGCGATGTCCTCGCGGAGCGACTTGAGCTCCCGGGTGCGGCCGAAGAAGCGCTCGGTGGCGGGGGGCGGTGTGGTGGTACGGGCCCTGGCGCGCGCCGCCCTCGCCTGCCCGCTGGTGTCCACCGCCTGATCCGTCACGGGCCACGCTCCCGTCCGTCTGCGCACGAGCCCGCCGCGGCTGCGGGCGGGAACGATCCGAGAGTAGTTCACTCTGTGCGACGGCCCGTGCGGAGCGGGGCGGTTGTCCGGTCCGAAAATCACCGCATCGGATGAGCCCATCGCGCCGCTCGCCCGCTGTGTGGTCCGCCCGCGGGGACCGGTCCGCACGGCGCCGCCGCGTCGTCGGCGCTCAGCCGCAGCCCGGAGCGGGGCAGGAGCGGAGTGCACCGCCGGTAGGGGCGGGGCGAGGGCGCGGCTCCCGTACGGGGTCGTCGCTTCCCCGGCACGACGGGAAGAGGCTCCGCCCCCGGCAGCGGCCCGGCCACTCTGCGGACGCTGCAGATGGGCTGCGGCTGAGAGCCGGGCGCGGCGGGACCTCCACTCGCACGGGTCGGCGCTGGGCCCGGCAGCGAGTCCGCCGCGCGGTGCACGGGCGGCGGCGACGTGGCACACAGGGCACCCGAGAAGCATCAGCGCTGCCAAGTTCCGGAGGAACCGGGAGCCGGGCGCAGAACCACCGGTCGTCTTGTGAACCGATGGCCGGATGCGCCTCGACCTCGCACGGACTGGCGCTGAGCACCCCGGCAACGTGCCCGCACCGAAGCTGCCGCCGCCCGTGAGCGGAGAGGCGTGCGCAAACCGCCGGCTTTCCCGGTGGCGAGCGGACGGTCGGGCAGCGCGGCGGGGCCGGCGCAGGACCGCGACCGCCCGGGCCCTTGGCCGAGGGCGCGTTGGTTCTGCCCGCGGTAGCCGGAGCGGCCGGGGCCCGGAGCCGCGCCCGAGGCGGGTCGGCCCGTTAGACCGTGAAGGGGCGGGCCGGCCAGGGAGCGTCTGCCGGGCGCAGCGAGTCGAGGCCGTCGCCCGCGAGGGCTGCGGTGACCGCGAGCACGCCGACCACCAGGCAGTTGTTGTGCAGCTCGCCCGCCAGCACGCCGCGTACGAGCTCCTGGAGCGGGACCCGGGCGATCTCCATGTCGGCCTCCTCCTCCGAGACCTCGAAGCGGTCGCCGTCCGCCGCGGAGAGGTCGCGGGCGAGGAAGATCCGTACGGCCTCGTCGCAGCCGCCCGGAGAGGTGTAGACGTCGGCCAGGACGCGCCAGTCCTCGGCCTTGACGTGGACCTCCTCGTACAGCTCACGCTGGACCGCGTGCAGCGGATTCTCGCCGGGGATGTCCAGCAGGCCGGCGGGGATCTCCCAGAGCTTCTGCCGCACGGGGTGACGGTACTGGCGCAGCACGATGACGCGGTCGGCGTCGTCGAGGGCGAGGACCGCCACCGAACCGGGGTGGACCTGGTAGTCACGGCTGACGGTGCTCCCGTCGGGCATGACGACGTGGTCCGTCCGGACGCTGGTCTTGTTGCCGGTGAAGGGGGTGGCGGTCTCGGTGACCTGCCACTCCTCGGGTGTGTCGCGCAGGGGCTCGGTGTGCTCGCCCATGGGGTGGTTCGACCTCCGGAAAGAACGATGGTGCCGGGGCACGGACCACGCAGGCCCGTACCCCGGCAACCGTATCGGTCAGAGCTGAGCGCCCCGGCGGCGCTCCACCGCGGCCTTCACCAGGCCCGCGAAGAGCGGGTGCGGGCGGGTCGGGCGGGAGCGCAGCTCCGGGTGGGCCTGGGTGGCGACCAGGTACGGGTGCGTGTCGCGCGGGTACTCGACGTACTCCACCAGCTTGTTGTCCGGCGAGGTACCGGAGAAGAGAAGGCCGGTCTTCTCCAGCTCGGCGCGGTAGGAGTTGTTGACCTCGTACCGGTGCCGGTGGCGCTCCTCGACGTACGGCTGGTCTCCGTAGACCTCGCGGACGATGGAACCCTCGGCGAGCTTTGCCGGGTACATGCCCAGCCGCATGGTGCCGCCCATGTCGCCCTCGCCGGCGACGATGTCGAGCTGCTCGGCCATGGTGGAGACCACCGGGTGGCCGGTGGCCGCGTCGAACTCGGTGGAGTTGGCGTCCTCGATGCCCGCCAGGTTCCGCGCGGCCTCGATGACCACACACTGCAGGCCGAGGCAGAGGCCCAGCAGCGGGAGCTTGTTCTCGCGGGCGTAAGTGATCGCGGAGACCTTGCCGTCGACACCGCGGTCACCGAAGCCGCCGGGGATGCAGACCGCGTCGACGTCCCCGAGCTGCTTCTTGGCGCCCGCCGGGGTCTTGCAGTCGTCCGAGGTGACCCACTTGATCTTCACTCGGGCGTTGTTGGCGAATCCGCCGGCCCGCATCGCCTCGATCACCGAGAGGTACGCGTCGGGCAGGTCGATGTACTTGCCGACCAGGGCGACGGTGACCTCGTGCTCGGGCTGGTGGACCCGGCGGAGCAGGTCGTCCCACTGGGTCCAGTCGACGTCCCGGAACGGCAGGTCGATACGGCGGACGACGTAGGCGTCCAGCCCCTCGGCGTGCAGCACCTTCGGAATGTCGTAGATCGACTTGGCGTCGATGGCGGCGACGACCGCGGCCTCGTCGACGTCGCACATCAGGGAGATCTTGCGCTTGATGGACTGCGGGACCTCGCGGTCGGCCCGCAGCACGATCGCGTCCGGCTGGATACCGATGCTGCGCAGCGCCGCGACCGAGTGCTGAGTCGGCTTGGTCTTCAGCTCGCCCGACGGCCCGATGTACGGGAGCAGGGAGACGTGGACGAAGAAGACGTTGTCCCGGCCGACCTCGTGGCGGACCTGGCGTACGGCCTCGAGGAAGGGCAGCGACTCGATGTCGCCGACGGTGCCGCCGACCTCGGTGATGACGACGTCGACGTCGTCGGTGGCCAGCCGGCGGATGCGGTGCTTGATCTCATTGGTGATGTGCGGGATGACCTGCACGGTGTCGCCGAGGTACTCGCCGCGCCGCTCCTTGGCGATCACCGTGGAGTAGACCTGGCCGGTGGTGACGTTCGCCGAGCCGTCGAGGTCGACGTCGAGGAAACGCTCGTAGTGGCCGATGTCCAGGTCCGTCTCGGCGCCGTCGTTGGTGACGAACACCTCACCGTGCTGGAACGGGTTCATCGTGCCCGGGTCGACATTGAGGTACGGGTCGAGCTTCTGCATCGTGACCCGCAGGCCGCGCGCTTTCAGCAGCGCACCCAGGCTGGAGGCCGTGAGCCCCTTGCCGAGCGAGGAGGCGACACCCCCGGTGACGAAGAGGTGCTTGGTCGTCATTGATTTGGGCGGCAGTGCCAAGAGGGGGCTCCCGTGGTCGCGAAGTGGGTGCTGGCCGGCCTTACCCTGGTTCACGAGATGGTTCCGAGGGGTGCCGTCGCTGCGGTTCGGGGGTGCCTTCACCTGGGGTGGGGCCCACCGCTCCACGGGCTACCAGGGTATCAGCGCCTGAGCGGGGCTGCTTCCGGCCATGCTTCGGCGGTGTCCCACCAGCGGCTCACTCATCCGGCTCAGGCGCCTTGCTGAGACGGTCGCCCAGATCACCTGGGTGCGTCGTATCCTTCTCGGACACATCAGCGAGCAAGCCGGCACGGCACCACCCCAGCCCCGCCTCCCGGGACAAGAGCTCGTCAATGTTTTTGACCGCAAGACGCCCTGACGGGCAACGAGGCCGTTCGACTGGAGATGCACGTGGCCGGGCGCATCGAGGATTACGCACTCATCGGGGACATGCAGACCGCCGCCCTGGTCTGCCGGGACGGTACGGCCGACTGGCTGTGCCTCCCCCGCTTCGACTCCCATGCCATCTTCGCCGGGCTGCTCGGCACGGACGAGCACGGTTTCTGGCGGCTGGGCCCTGCGTACCCGGACGGCGTCGAGCCGCCCACGGCGGACCGGCGCCGCTACAAGGGCGACTCGCTCGTACTCGAATCGGAGTGGGACACACCGCGCGGCACGGTCCGCGTGACCGATTTCATGCCGCCGCGCGACGGGGCTCCCCAGCTGATCCGGATCGTGGAGGGCGTCAGCGGACGGGTTCCGATGCAGTCGGCGCTGCGGATGCGCTTCTCCTACGGCTGGGTGGTGCCCTGGGTCCACAAGGTGGACGGGCGCACGGTCGCCGTCGCCGGCCCCGACTCGGTCTGGTACGACACGACCGCCGAGACGCACGGTGAGGAGCTCACCACGTACTCGGACTTCACCATCTCCCCGGGTGAGCGGATCGCCTTCACCCTCAGCTGGCAGCCCTCGCACAAGGAGGCGCCGCCGCTGCCCGAGCCGGAGGCCTCACTGGAGGCGACCGAGGACTTCTGGCGCGAGTGGGTCGAGCAGTGCACGTACCACGGCCCCTACCGGGACGCGGTGGTCCGCTCGTTGATCACGCTGAAGGCACTGACGTACGGTCCGACGGGCGGCATCGTGGCCGCGCCGACCACCTCGCTGCCGGAGGACATCGGCGGGTCCCGGAACTGGGACTACCGCTTCACCTGGCTGCGGGACGCGGCGATCACGCTGTCGTCGCTGCTGCGCACCGGATACCGGGAAGAGGCGCGGGCCTGGCGCGAGTGGCTGCTGCGCGCGGTCGCCGGCGACCCGGAGAACCTGCAGATCATGTACGGGATCGCGGGCGAGCGGGAGCTGGGCGAGACCGATCTGCACTGGCTGCCGGGCTACGAGGGCTCCGCCCCCGTCCGGGTCGGCAACGGCGCGGCGGGGCAGTTGCAGCTCGACGTCTACGGCGAGGTCACCGAGGCGCTGCACCTGGCCCATATGACGGGTCTCGCCCGCAACGACTACGCGAGCCTGCTCCAACTGAAGCTGATCCGCTACCTCGAGGGTCACTGGAACGAGCCGGACGAGGGCATCTGGGAGGTCCGCGGGCCGCGCCGGCACTTCGTCCACTCCAAGATCATGGCGTGGGTCGCGGTCGACCGGACGGTGAAGCTGATCGAGTCGGGCGATGTGGACGGGCCGCTGGAGCGGTGGTGCGAGCTGCGCGACGAGATCCATCGCACGGTGTGCGAGAAGGGTTACGACAAGGAGCGCAACACCTTCACCCAGTACTACGGCTCGAAGGAGCTGGATGCCTCGCTGCTGCTGATTCCGCAGATGGGCTTCCTGCCGCCGGACGACAAGCGGGTGATCGGCACGATCGAGGCGATCCAGCGCGAGCTGGGCACCGAGGACGGCTTCGTGATGCGCTACCCGACCCAGGGCGAGGAGAAGGGCGTCGACGGGCTGCCGGGCGACGAAGGAGCCTTCCTGGCCTGCTCGTTCTGGCTGGCCGACGACCTCGCGATGATCGGCCGGGTGGACGAGGCACGGAAGCTCTTCGAGAAGCTGCTGTCGCTGCGGAACGACCTGGGGCTGCTCGCGGAGGAGTGGGATCCGCGTCTGCAGCGGCAGGTCGGCAACTTCCCGCAGGCGTTCAGCCACGTGCCGCTGATCGACACCGCGCTGCGGCTGACCGCCTCGGGCGCGTACGGGGGCTGACGCCCCGCGGGCCCGGGGTGGCTCGCCCCGGGCCGCACGGGCCGCACGGGCCGCACGCCCGACTCGCTGTTCTCAGAAGCCCGTCAGGGTGAGGGTGATGGCCTTCGGTGCGCCGTCCTCGATGTACGAGGCGAAGCCGGCGACGTCGTCGAAGGCGAATCCGTAGGCCTTGCCGTCCTCCGTCGCCGCGTGCATGGCCTTGGCGTAGTGGTGGGTGATCCCGGTCCGGTAGAAGCGGGCGGGGTCGGTGGACGGCTGGGCGGCCTGGTCGTGCAGCGTGCTGCGGTTGAGGCCCGCGCCGAGGATCGCGGCGACCGGGCCGGTGATCTCATCGTTCGGCGCGGCCAGGGCACCGTCGCAGAAGAGCACGTCGCGGGTCGACGGCTTGTCGAAGGAGACCGTTCCAGGGCCGGTGAAGGACAGCTTCCCGCCACTGACCCTGCCAGTGAACTTCCCGGCGTTCGTGGTGACGACGAGGTCCCTGGTCTCGTAGGTGCTCCACACCTGGTCGATGTAGGGCGCGAGATAGTCCCGGGCGAAGAGCCCGGCGTCCAGGCCGTGACCGGGGGCGATGACGCGCCGGTCGCCGATCACGAGCGGGACGAAGGCGTCTTCGGCGGCGAGGCCGGAGAAGACCTGGGCGCGGGCTCCGTCGCGCAGGGTGCCGGTCCTCTGGTCCTTGGCACCGGTGAGGTGAATGGCCATCGGGACGCTGAACATGTCCACCATGGTCGTATTGCAGAACATGCCGCGGTCGTTGTACGTGAACTCCGCACAGTCGTGCAGCACGGGGTAGTTGGGGTCGGAGGCGACCCAGCCGGCCGGGTACTGGAGGGCGGCGTTGCCGCTGCCGTCGGTGACGGCCTTGAACTTGAGTCGGTCGCCGAGCGCGGCGTAGATACGGCCGGACAACTTCGGGAGCGTGAGGGTCGTGGGGCCGCTCCCGGAGAGCGGGATGGCGTAGTCGGTCCAGCCGTCGGAGCCGTTGTCGGAGAGCGCGACGGGCGCCAGGGTTCCATCGGGGGTGACGCGCACCTGGCGGGTGCCGTCGTTGCCGACGATGTAGATCCATATCGATGAATTGGCATACTCACCCGTCTTGTTGACGACGGTGAGCGATATGCCGTCGGCGGCGGAGGCGGCCGAAGCAGCTGCGGGGGCGGAGCCTTCCGACGCCCGTGCCGACCCGAACGCCATACCCGTCCCGATGCCCGCGGCAGCTCCTGCCGCGAGTCCGAGGGCCCGGCGACGGCTGATGTTCGGGGCGCTGAACCGATGCTTCTTCGTGCTCATGGATGTGCTCCTCGTGGAGGTGGGGGGCATGAGGAGAGGCGGTGCAGGAATGAGAGCATGGAGTGAGAGCGCTCTCACTCCATGACCCAGCACAGTGCCCACATCAGGCGGTAGCGTCAAGTCTCCGTGACGGAAAAGGAGTTGGCCGTGTCCGATCCACGCCCCACGCTGGAAGCCGTCGCCGCGCGCGCCGGGGTCTCCCGAGCCACCGTGTCGCGCGTGGTCAACGGCAGTGCGGGGGTCCGCACCTCGGTCCGGGAAAAGGTCCAGCAGGCCGTGGCGGAGCTCGGCTACATACCGAACAGCGCGGCCCGCAGCCTGGTCACCCGGCGTACGGGGGCGGTCGCCGTCGTCATCGCCGAGCCGGAGCAGCGGGTCTTCTCCGACCCGTTCTTCGCGCAGCAGCTGCGCGGTATCAGCCGTGAGCTGTCGGCCTGTGACACCCAGCTCCTGCTGCTGCTCGTGGAACATCCGCGGGACTACGAGCGCATCGGCCGCTATCTCTCGGGCGGCCATGTCGACGGCGTCCTGATGTTCTCCCTGCACCGCGACGACCCGCTGCCGTCGATGGCTGCCGCCTCGGGCCTGCCCACCGTGTTCGGCGGCCGCCCCGGCTGGGCGGGCGCCGACCGCGACCCGGACCTGCTGTACGTCGACACCGACAACCGCGGCGGCGCCCGGCAGGCCGTCGAGCACCTTCTGGAGCGCGGCAGGCGGCGTATCGCCGTGATCACCGGCCCGCTCGACCAGACCTCCGCCCTCGACCGCCTCGACGGCTACCGGGACGCGCTCGGCACCCCGGAACCGGACCCGGCGCTGGTGGCCCTCGGCGACTTCACCGCCGAGGGCGGCGAGCGTGCCATGGCCACGCTCCTCGACCGCGCCCCCGACCTGGACGCGGTCTTCACGGGCTCCGACCTGATGGCCTCCGGCGCACTGCGCGCGCTGCGCGCCCGTGGGCTGCGGGTGCCGGAGGACGTCGCCGTCGTCGGCTACGACGACATGGAACCGGCGGCCTGGGCGGAGCCCCCGCTGACCACGGTCCACCAGGACGTCGAGGAGATGGGACGCATGATGGCCACGCTGCTGCTGCGCCGTCTCGGCGCGGCGCCGGCCGACGATTCCGGCGAGGGGCCCTCTCCCGTCGTCACCGCTGCCCGGCTCGTCGTACGCGCTTCGAGCTGAGCACGGCTCCTCGCCCGGCGTCTGCGACGGCGTCGAGGACGGGCGTTCGCGCGCTGTGCATACGGCGCGCGGACTTGCGGCAGGTGCACCTCATACGAGTCCCGGGTAGCGTCCGCGTCGTGACTCCTGCACCCCGTGAACGGGGTGGCTCTCACGTGGCTCCGTAGAGCCTCATGACGGCCAGGCCCTGACCGCTGCCCGAGGGCAGGGCCACAACCTACGACGCCGCTCGGCAGCTCCGAGGGCGGATGCCGCCTCCCTCCTGAAGGGGGGATTCCCACGCAAGGAGAGAGATGGAAGCGCAGGCCGGGATCACCGTGCGACGGGCGCTCGAGCTGCCCGCCCTCCGTCGCGGCCTGCCCGAGGTCGTCGCGTCCGAGGACCAGCTGGACCGCCCGGTCCGCTGGGTCCACGCGGGCGAGGTGCCCGACATCGCCTCCCTGCTCAAGGGCGGCGAACTGTTGCTCACCACCGGCCTCGGCCTGGGCACACGCCCGGCCGAGCAGCGCAGCTTCGTCCGCACACTGGCCGAGCGGGGCATCGCGGCGCTCGTCGTGGAGCTGGGCGGCCGCTTCACCGAACTGCCGGCCGCGCTGCTGGACACGGCGCGCTCCTGCGGCCTGCCACTCGTACAGCTGCACCGCCAGGTGCCCTTCGTCACCGTCACCGAAGAGATCCACACCGAGATCGTCAACGGGCACTACGCGCTGCTGCGCAGCGCGGAGGAGGTCCACCGGCGCTGCACCGAGCTGCTGCTGCGCGGCGGCGGGGCGCCGCAGGTGCTGCGGCTGCTCGCCGACTTCGCGGGCAATCCGGTCTTCCTCGAAACACCCGACGGACAGCTGCTGTACGCGGCCGGGCAGGACGGTGGCGCCACCGATCCGGTACAGGTGTGGGACGGGCTCCGTCGGCAGCGGTCCTCCGGCCGGGGCTCCGCTCGGGGCTCCGAGCCGACGGCCGGCGGGGTGACCGTGGACATCCCGGGCGGCGGCCCCGGGCCGGGCTCGGTCCGGGCCCGGCTGGTGATCCTCCCGGTGGACGGCCCGCTCGCACCGGTGCACCGGATCGCGGCGGAGCGTACGGCGGGGCTGCTGGCGGTCGTCCTGATGCAGGCCCGCCAGGAGGAGGAGCTGGCGGCGCGCGGCCGGGGCGACTTCCTCACCGATCTGGCCGAGGGCCGGACCGCGGCGGAGGACGCTCCGGCGCAGGCCCGCGTACTCGGCTTCCGCCCGGCCGACGGGCTGCTGCTGCCGGTCGTCATGCGGCTGCCGGCCGAGCTGATCCCGCCGGGCGACTGGGCGGTGCTGGTCAGGGCGGTCCAGGAGGAACTGACCACGGTCGGCTTGCCGGTACTCATGGGCGTACGGCCGGTGGAAGGCCGCGTGCCGCTGCTGGTAGGTCTGCGCTCGGAGTCCGAGCGGTCGGCGGCGGCCGATCGGGTCGCGGCCGCGCTGCGGGCAGGTATCGAACGGGCCGGGCTGGAACGCGCCGGGGTACTGCCGCCCGCGGTGGTCGTCGGCGTCGCCGGGGACTGGGCGGGTGCGGGCCCCGGGCTGCGGCATGCGGCTGAGGCGGCGGCCGCGGCGCAGGGGCTGCCTCCGCGTCCTTGGTACGACGCGCGGCGGCTGGATATCGACTTGTTGCTGTGGCGACTGCGTGAGCACCCCGACCTGGCCGCCTTTGTGGACCGGGCGATCGGGCCCCTGATCGCCCATGACCTGTCGGCGCGGCCGCCGTTGCTGCCGACGTTGGAGACGTATCTGACGCATGCGGGGCGGAAGGCGGAGACGGCGCGGGAACTGCATCTGAACCGGCAGACCCTGTACGACCGGCTGGCCCGTATCTCCCAGCTCCTGGCCACGAACCTGGACGACCCACAGACGGTCCTGACCTTGAACCTGGCGCTCCAGGCCCGCCGCCACACGCCCTGAGCGGGCGGGTCGGAGCGGGTCGCGAGCCCTGGCCGGCAAGCCTCGCGCTCGAGGGGCGGTTGAACACGGGGCCGTGGCGGGGGCCCAGGACGGGTCAGGGCTGGGCCGGTCAGGGCTGGGCCGGTCAGGACGGGGCCGGGTCGGGTCGGGACGGGGACGGGTCAGGACGGGGACGGGTCAGGACGGGGACGGGTCAGGACGGGGACGGGTCAGGGACTCGTCGTAGACGCTCAGCACCTGGGCCACCGTTCTCGACCTCAGTCGGCCGCGTACGAGCCGCGTGCCCGCCCGGCCGCAGCAAGTTGGCGCCCGTCCCGGCGGTGAACCCCCCGCCGCAGCAAGTTGGCGGCTTTCACCGCGGTCAACACCCGGCCCTGGCCGGATACCCGGGCCGGACAGTCCGGTCAGGGCTCGGCCAGCTCGTCGTAGACGCTCAGCACCTGGGCCACCGTGTCGTCCTCCGTCGGCCACGTCAGTGCCTGCGCCCGCCCGGCCGCAGCCAGTTGCGCCTGTCGCTCCGGATCCGCGAGCAGCCGGGTGACCGCGCCCGCCAGCGCCTGCACGTCCCCGTACGGCACGAGTTCAGCCGCGTCCGCCACCAGTTCCGGCACTCCGCCGACCGCCGTGGCCACCAGCGGAACACCCGCGCGCAGTGCCTCCTGCGCGAACAGTGCCCGGGCCTCCCACCGGCTCGGCAGCACCGCGACATCCGCGGCGGCGAGCAGGGCCGGTACGTCCTCGCGGCGGCCGAGCAGCCGCACCGGCAGGCCCTCCGCGGTGATACGGCGCTGGAGCAGGGCCCGCTCGGGCCCTTCGCCCGCGAGCACGAGAAGCGGCTGGGGCTCGAGCGCGCTCCAGGCGCGGGCCGCGTCGAGCAGCCGCGTATGCCCCTGCCACCGTTCGAGCCTGCCGACGGTGAGCAGCAAGGGACGGTCCACGGCGCCCAGTTCGGCGCGCACCTTGTGCCGTCCCCGGTCGCATTCCTCCATGTCCCCCATATCCCCGTCGGGGGACGGCGTCCGGGGCGCAGGCACCGCGAGCGGCGCGAGGCGGGCATCGCGCGCCCCCCGGCGGCGGGCGCGGACCACCAGGTCCGAGGACGTGCCGAGCAGGACAGTGGCGGCTCGGGCGGCCCGGCGTTCCATCAGGCGCACGAGATGGGCTCGCGCGCCCTCCACGTGCGCCTTGGTGTGCCAGGTCACGACCAGCGGCGTGCGCTCCCCACCGAGCGCCAGCGAGGCTCGTACAGCGGCCCGTATCCCATGGGCGTGCACGAGATCCGCTGCCGCACATGCCGCCCGCAGGGCTGCGACGGTCACGGGGTCGGTACGCGGCGGGGCGGGCACGAAGTGCGCTCCGGCGCCGGTGAAGTCGTAGGCGTGCTCTGCCGCGTGCGGGGCGCACACGGTCACCTGTACGCCCCGTGCGACGAGCCCGTCGGCGAGCGAACGCACGTGCGCGCCGCTGCCCGAACTGCCGCGCCCCAGCACCTGGACGGCGTGCAACGGCGAATGCCCGTTCAGCGGGACCGGTGTGCTGCTCACGCGGGTGGAGCTCCTGATTCGGCGTCGGACGGGCGGCGCGGGGGGCCGCCCCCAGGATGCCAGCCCGGGTGGCCGGGCGGGCACTGATGTCCGGCAGTTTCTGCTTCCTGGCGCTCCGGTGCGTCAGCCCGTCACCCGACCGGGGGACGTGCGGAGTTCAGCGGCCGGGAGCGCCGCTCGGTCGTACGGGGGTCGCCCCGCGCGAGAAGACGGAGACCGGCTCCGCGCGGCGGCCCAGGGCATCCCACGCACGGAGCGCCGGGTGTGCCCGCCAGGCGGCGCCGTTGCCGACCGTGTCCCCGACAGCCGCTGCCGCGAGGACGGCGGCGGCGTGCAGAGCCAGCCCCGCACGGCCGTTGCCGGCCACGATCGCCAGGCCCGCTGCGGCACCGAGCGCGTGCGCGCCGGAGTCACCGAGCATGGTGCGCTCGGCGAGGTCGTCGGCGAGGACGGCGGCGGCGGCCCCGAGCGGCGCGGCCGCGAGCACCCCGGCGTGCCCGCCGCGCAACATGCCGGGTGCCCCGGCAGCCAGCACGGCCTTCGCAGCGCGGCCCGGGCGTACGTCCAGGAGGTTGACCAGATGGGCGCTACCGGCGATGACCGCTCCGGCGAGGAGCTTGTCGACCGGCTGCTCCTTGAGCAGCGCACCCGCGGCCAGTCCGGCGGCGCCGATACCGAACAGCTTGACGCTCCCCGAGGTGATCTCGCCGTCCCGCAAGGCGGTGAGATGCGCCCGGAAGCCGCGTCGGCGGTCGCCCCGGCCGACCATGTCGTCGTACGCCCCGCCGGCCCCGGCGGCGAGCACGGCGAGGACGGCGGCGCCCCGGGTCCGCAGCGGCAGCGTGGGGGCGCTCGCCACGGCGAGCGCGGTGCCCAGGGTCACGGCGGGTCCTGCGTAGAGGTCGACGGTCCGGCCGGAGTGATTGCGGCGCTCCCACAGTGCGGGCTCGCCCGGCGGCTTGTGGCGCATACCCGCATAGACCGCACGAACCGCCCCCACCGCGGCGAACAAGGCCGAAACCCGCCCCCGCCCCCTGCCGTCCGGCTCCGCCATCGCTTGCTCCCCTCACTGCTGAATCGCACGTCACCCTACGGCGCCCACCCGCGGCTCCGCCCCACGGTCCCGCCCAACTGCGCCCGGCACCGTGTCTCCGTGCGCCATCGCGGTGTCTCCGCCCGGGCGCACAACTCGTCACGACCGAGTCACCCACAAGCGGACCCACCGTGATCGCGACTTTGCCCGTACCCCGACGAGAACGCCCCACGGAACAGAATCTGAAGGCGGATCTGGCAGGAGCGGATCCAGAGGTGATACGAAACCGCGGAGGGGCCCGTGCTGTCGGACGGGCACCGACAGCACGAGGTGCTGGAACCGAACCCCTTCCCCCGGGGCACGGGCACCCGGAACGACGGCCACCCTGCGAGCGCACATGAGGAGTCCCCCCACAGCGCACCAGAGCCGCACACCCCCAAGCGCACCGGCGAAGCCCCCCGCCCGGCTGGGGCACCGGGGGACGCCGCAAGAGGGGGCCAGGCACCGCGGAACGCCTTCGACGCGAGAGCACACCGAACTGCCCCCGCGAAGGCACACGCCGAGCGGCCCGCCGGCCGGCGACGCCTCAGTTGCCCGACCGGGCCGCCTCCAGCAGCTCCTCCGCGTGTGCGCGGGCCAGTTGGGAGTCCTCCTGTCCCGCGAGCATCCGTGACAGCTCGCGCACCCGGTCCTCGCCCTCCATCGCCTGCACACCGCTCCGCGTCACCGAGCCGTCGTTGGTCTTCTCGACCACCAGGTGCCGGTCCGCGAAGGCCGCCACCTGCGGCAGATGTGTGACGACCACGACTTGCGCGGACCTGGCCAGCCGGGCGAGCCGCCGCCCGACCTCGACCGCCGCCTTACCCCCGACACCCGCGTCCACCTCGTCGAAGAGATACGTCGGCACGGGTGCGGAGCCTGCGAAGACAACCTCCACCGCGAGCATCACGCGCGACAGCTCACCACCCGACGCCCCCTTGGCGATGGGCCGCGGCTGCGCCCCCGGGTGCGGGGCGAGCAGCAGTTCGACCTCGTCGACACCGCTCGCGCCGTAGGCGACGGTACGGCCACCGACCTCGATGCCGTCCGGGTCCTCGACCTGACGCATCTCGATGCTCACGCGCGCGTGCGGCATGGCCAGTTCCGACAGTTCCGCCGTGACCGCGTCGGCGAATCGCTGCGCCGCCTCGCTCCGCGCATCGGTCAAGGCCTGAGCGAGCCCGGAGAGTTCCCCGCGGAGCGCGTCCCGCTCGGCCGTCAGCTCACCGATCCGGTCGTCGTCGCTCTCCAGCTCCGTCAGCCGGGCGGCGCTCTGCTCGGACCAGGCCAGCACGGCCGAGATGTCCTCGCCGTACTTCCGGGTGAGCTGGGTGAGTGCCGCCCGCCGCTCCTCCACCACGGCCAGCCGCAGCGGATCGGCGTCGATGTCGTCGGCGTAGCCCGCCAGCTCACCCGCCACGTCGGACAGCAGGATGCCGACCTCGCCGATCCGGTCGGCCAGCGCGGCCAGGGCCGGGTCGTGGGACCGTACGGCCTCCAGCGCGCGGTGGGCGCCCGCGACGAGGGTCGCCGCGTCCACCCCCTCCAGGTCCTCCGGGTCCCCTGCGAGTCCACGGTGCGCGGTGGTCGCGGCGGAGGCCAGCGCCTCGGCGTGGCCGAGCCGCTCCGCCTCGGCGGCCAGTTCGGCGTCCTCGCCCGGCTGCGGCTCCGCGGCGGCGATCTCGTCGAGGCCAAAGCGCAGCAGGTCCGCTTCCTGGGCACGCTCGCGCGCCCGCGTGGTCAGCTCCTCGAGCTCGGCGGCGACCGCCCGGAACCGCCGGTGTGCGGCGGCGTACTTCTCCAGCGGCACGGACACCGCGTCGCCCGCGTACCGGTCCAGGGCCTGCCGCTGCCGCGCAGGGCGCAGCAGCCCCTGCTGGTCGGTCTGGCCGTGCACCGCGACGAGGTCGTCGGCGAGTTCGCCGAGCAGCCCCACCGGCACGGAACGCCCGCCCAGATGGGCGCGGGAACGCCCCTCGGCGGAAACCGTACGGCTGATGAGCAGTGCGCCGTCGTCCAGTTCGGCGCCCGCCTCCTCTGCGCGCACGGCGGCCGGGGTGCCCGCAGGGACCGTGATCCGCCCCTCGACGACCGCCGACTTGGCGCCGATCCGCACCAGCGCGGGGTCGGCGCGCCCGCCCAGCAGCAGGCCCAGACTGGTGACGACCATCGTCTTTCCCGCACCGGTCTCGCCTGTCACCGCAGTGAAGCCGGGTGACAGCTCGACAACGGCATCGTCGATGACCCCGAGCGACCGTATCCGCATCTCCTCCAACACGGACACGACCTTACGAGGTTCCGAGCTCGGCGCGCGACGTGCTCCCCCTGCGGGCCTCGCGTGGCTCGCTCCGAGCCGGTACCGGGAGCCGCCCTGGGGACAGCCCCACCCCCGGTCCGAGTGATCACTCCATGGCCCTGGTGGATGGAGGGAGCCGAAGCTGAGCGCCGATCGACATTCGGGGGTTGTACGGGATGGCTACCGGACTGGCCTGGGCGACGATGCGCGCGCACCGGCCCGCATTCGTCGGGACCGCTGTGGCGACGCTGTTCGCGCGACGGTGGTGAGCGCGGCGACGACGATGCTGTCGGTGACGGGAACGAAGGGTCTGTCACCGCAGGCTCGGCGGGTGATCACGGAGAACTCGGTGGACACGATGTCCGTCGTCCTGCTGATCGGCTCGATCTACACCGTCCAGTGAGGCGAGCGCGGGCGCGTTTCTGGTGCTGATTCTGTTCTGCGTGGGCGTGGGACTGCTGGGGGCGCGGATCATCGGGCCGGCGGCGTGGCCGGCGTCCGCGGTGGTGCGGCCGTGCGGCAGCAGTGCCCGGCTGGCCATGCTGAACGTACGCTCCCAGACCCGCCGCTTCGCGGCGGCCGTCGTCCCGCTCGTCCTGGTCGTGGCCTTCGGCCTCACCAAGATCGCGCTGCACACGACGGCGGAGCACCGTACGGGCTCGTCGGGCGGCCCGGGCGAGGTGTGGCTGGACTACGCGGGCACCGCCCTGTACGCGTCGTTCGCCGCGATCGGCTCCGCGAACACGCTCGCGATGATCTCCTTCGAGCGGCGCCGCGAGGTCGCCCTGCTGCGGGTGATCGGCACGCTGCCGGGCCAACTGCGGGCGATGGCCGCCTGGGAGGCGACGGTGGTCTCCCTCATGGCGCTGCTCCTCGGCGGCGCCATCTCCTTGGCCACGCTGGCCCCGATCCTGCAGCCGGCCTTCGGAAGCCCGGTGCCGTACCTTCCGTGGACAGTGGTGGCGGGCGTGGTGGGCGCCCCGCTGACGCTGGCGGTGCTCTCGACAGTGCTGCCGGTGCAGTCGGCTCTGCGGCGCCGGCCCGTGGCCGCCCTCAGGGCGACCTGAGGGCGACATGAGGGCAGTGTGAGGGCGGCCGGCCCGGGAGCCTCCGCGGAGAATTCACCGTCACGGGGGACCTCTACGAGCCCGCCGGTGAACCGGACGGTGCCACAGCGCGGCATCGGACGGGTGCCACAACGCGGCATCCGGCGCTGCCGGTGGCCCTCTGAGGCGGTCGGCCACTTTCTCGAACCGCTCACAAGTCCTCACAGGACAGCGCCGATCACCGCCGGACCGTAATCAGCCCCGGCGACGAACCCGCCTCGGAACGCGACACGGCCGGAAGCCCCGCTGCCGAGCCCGCGCCACGCCCCGAGGCGAACAGCACCGGGGCGTGGCCCCCCGGGGGGCCCGAACACCATCCCCGGAGAGCCGGGAGGTTCCTCCGCGTCAGTGCGGGGCGCCGCGCCAGCCCGCGACGGGGAGGGCGAACTTCGCGACGAGCCGGTCCGTGAAGGACGCGTGGTGCAGCCGCGCCAGTCGTACGGGTACGGCACCCCGCCGCACCTCCACGCGCGCGCCGGCGGACAGCTCCACCGTGCGACGCCCGTCGCACCACAGCACCCCGTGCGGGGTCTGCGGCTGCACCTCGACCGCGAGCACCGAGTCCGGCGCGGTGACCAGCGGCTTGGCGAACAGCGCATGCGCACTGATCGGGACCATGAGCAGCGCCTCGACCTCCGGCCAGACCACCGGTCCGCCGGCCGAGAAGGCGTAGGCGGTGGAGCCGGTGGGGGTGGCGCAGACCACGCCGTCCCCGCCGAAGCGCGAGACCGGCCGACCGTCGACCTCCGTCACGACCTCCAGCAGGCGCTCGCGCGCCGCCTTCTCCACGGACGCCTCGTTGAGCGCCCAGTCGCGGTGCACGATCCGCCCGTTGTTCCGGACCAGCACGTCAAGGGTCATCCGCTCCTCGACCTCGTACGCGCGCGTGACGACCCGGTCGACCACCTTGTCGAGGTCGTCGCGCTCAGCCTCGGCGAGGAAGCCGACACGGCCGAGGTTGACGCCGAGCATCGGCACCCCCGAGGCGCGCGCGAACTCGGCACCGCGCAGCAGCGTCCCATCCCCTCCGAGCACCACCAGAAGCTCGCAGCCATGAAGCACGTCCTGCGTCGCGTCGACGAGTTCCACCGCCACCGGCAGCGGGAGATCGGCGGCCTCCTCGGCGAGCACCCGGACGCCGATACCGCTGCGCAGCAGCCCTCGTACGACCAGTTCTGCGCTGCGCACGGCGGCCGGCCGGCCTGTGTGGGCGAGCAGGAAAACGGTGCGTGCTGTCGTCGTCGTCAACGCGGCCCCTCAGCCACTGCACGGTCAACATCGGCCGGGTCCAGTGCGGGTGCCCCGGCACGCAGCCAAAGAAAATACTCGACATTTCCGGACGGTCCCGGCAGCGGGCTCGCGGTGACGCCCATGACGCCCAGGCCCAGCCCGGCCGCCTGTCCGGCCACGGTCCGTACGGCCTCGGCACGCAGCTCGGGGCTGCGGACCACTCCGCCACTGCCGAGCCGCTCCTTGCCCACCTCGAACTGAGGCTTGACCATCAGCACGAGATCGGCGTCCGCGGCGGCGCAGCGCACGAGTGCGGGCAGCACCAGACCGAGCGGGATGAAGGACAGATCGCCGACGACGAGGTCGGCCGGTTCGCCACCGATGAGGTGCGGTTCCAATTCACGTACGTTCGTACGGTCCTTGACCGTGACGCGTTCATCACTCTGCAGGGACCAGGCGAGCTGGCCGTAGCCGACATCGACCGCGACGACATGACGGGCCCCGGACCGGAGCAGCACATCGGTGAAGCCACCCGTCGACGCTCCGGCATCGAGCGCACGGCGGCCCTTGACCTCCAGCCCGAGCGGGCCGAAGGCGGCGAGCGCTCCCGCGAGCTTGTGCCCGCCGCGGGAGACGTAGTCCGGGTCGTCGGCGTCATGCTTGACGACGAGAGCCGCACTGGTCTCCACCTGCGTCGCGGCCTTGGTGGCGGTGGCACCGCCGACGGTCACCCGGCCTGCGGCGATCAGCTGGCTCGCGTGCTCTCGCGAGCGGGCCAGCTTGCGGCGCACCAGTTCCGCGTCGAGTCGGCGTCGTGCCACGTGCGGTTCGCTCCTTCCGAGCGGTATGACTCCATGGGATTGCGTCGCGCTGAGCTCCGGTCGCCGGGCCGGCGCCCGGTCAGTCGTCCTCATACGGCCGATGCTCCGCCGGCGGTTGCGGACCGGGGAGCGGCTGGGCCGAATCGAGCGAGGTGAGCGCGGAGCGCAGGCCCCGGTGCACATCCTCGTACACCTCGATGTGTCCGTCAGCGGGCAGGTGATCGGCATCAGCCAGCCGTTCCAGCTGCGCTTCGACCTCCGCGTTGCCCGTGGGCGTGCGGGCGATGCCGAGTGGCAGCGGCTCGTCCTCCGGTCCCGGCTCCGCGCCGGGCATCGGCTCATTCATGGTCCCGACGCTACCCCGAACTGCACCTTCTTCGGAGAACGATGCCCTGGGGTACCGTCGATCACGATGAGGACGATCGAGGAGTGTCGCGGTGCGCTCGACCAGCTTTCGGAGAATCTCGCACAGGCGAACGGTGATTTGCGCAGCGCCGCTGCCCTGGACCGCTCGCTGAGCTGTCGTATCACCGACTTGGACGTCACCTTCGTAGGACGCCTCGCACAGAGCCGTATCCAGGATGTGACGACCCTGCCCGGACCACCGCCGGAGCGGGCACAGATCCGGCTGACGATGGCCAGCGACGACCTGGTGGCCCTGGTCGAAGGACGGCTGAATTTCGCGAGGGCGTGGGGCAGCGGCCGGGTCAAGCTCGAGGCGGGCCTGCGGGACCTGCTGCGGCTGCGCTCGCTGCTGTAGGTGGCGCGCCTTCTGAGGCGTACGCGCCCCCTGAGGCGTAGGCGCCGCTATAGGCATAGGCGCTGCTCAAGACGTACGCCCGGCCGCGCCGCCGCCATCGGACCGTACGGGTGGTCCGACCGGCAGCGGCGCGGCGGCACTCAGAACCCCAGCCGGGCCAGCGCCTTGCCCGAGTCCACCTCGCCGGGTCCGTCGCCTGCCTCCGTCCACACCGCGGCGCACAGCGCCCGCAGCCCGTCCAGCGCCTCCCCGTCACCGTCGAGCACCGCCTCGCCGCCCGTTACGGACGCGGTCCACCCCCCGCAGCGGAAAGATCCACCGACCGCCGCCACCTCGGGCTGCCCCGTCAGCAGCCCCCGCAGATCGGCGGCCACATAGGTCGGCCGGTGCTCCGGCGGAGCCGCCGTCAACTGGGCGGCGTCCGTCACCCCCGTCAGGACCAGCAGCGAGTCCACCCCGCCCACATGCGCGCCCTCGATGTCCGTGTCGAGCCGGTCGCCGACGACCAGCGGACGCTTCGAGCCCGTCCGCAGCACGGTCTCGCGGTGCATCGGCGGCAGCGGCTTGCCCGCCACCTGAGGCCACTTGCCGGTGGCGATCCGTACGACCTCCACCAGCGCACCGTTGCCGGGGGCAGTGCCGCGCGCGGTCGGAATGGTGAGATCCGTGTTCGAGGCGAACCACGGGACCCCGCGCCCGACCGCGTACGAGGCCTCCGCCAACTGCTCCCAGCCGAGCTTCGGGTCGTAGCCCTGCACCACAGCCACCGGGTCGTCCTCCAGCCAGTCCACCGGCTCCAGCCCGCGCTCGCGCAGCGCGGCCCGCAGCCCCTCCCCGCCGATCGTCAACACCCGTCCCCCCGCGGGAACTTGATCGGCGATCAGCCGCGCGACCGCCTGCGCCGACGTGATCACGTCAGCGGCCCCGGCCGGCACCCCGAGGTCGGTCAGATGCTCGGCGACCGCCTGCGGCGTGCGAGAGGCGTTGTTGGTGACATAGGCGAGGTGCATCCCGCCGTCCCGGGCCGTCGCCAGCGACTCGACCGCGTGATCGATCGCCGCCCCGCCCGCGTAGACGACACCGTCCAGGTCGAGCAGGGCCGTGTCGTACGCCTCGCTCAGCGGCTGCTCGCAGGCATCGGTGCTGGTCCGGGCAGGGATCCCGGCAGGTACTCCGGCATCGTCCCGGGCATCGGTCCGGCTCTGCTGGCTCATGGTGTCTCGCTCCTCGTTCGCTGCCGTCCCCCGATCATCCCGCATCACTCACGGCCGCATAACATGCACCAATGACCACACCTGAGCCTGCCCGCGACGGTTTGCGACTGTCGCCGTTCCGAGGACTGCGCTATGTCCCGGAGCGGGTCGGCAGTCTCGCGGCCGTGACCTCCCCGCCGTACGACGTCGTGGTCCGGCCCGACGGACTGCGCCACCTCGAGACCGCCGACCCGTACAACATCGTCCGGCTGATCCTGCCCCAGGCGGCGGCCCCCACCGCGCGCAACCGGCAGGCCGCCGAGACCCTGCACCGCTGGCAGGCGGAGGGCGTGCTCAGGGCCGATCCCGAACCGGCGCTGTATGTCTACGAGCAGCGCAGCGGCGAACTGCTGCAGCGCGGGCTGATCGGCGCGCTCCGGCTCAGCCCGCCCGAGGAGGGCGTCGTCCTCCCCCACGAGGACGTCATGCCCGATGTCGTGGAGGACCGGGCGGCGCTGATGCGTGAGACGGCCGCCAACCTCGAACCGCTGCTGTTCACCTACCGCAGCACTGGCAGCACGGTGGGTGCAACCGCCGTGATCGAGCGCACCATTCACCGCTCCCCGCTGCTCTCCACCACCACGGAGGACGGTTTCCGCCATCGGCTGTGGGCCGTGACCGACCCCGCCGAACTCGCCGAGATCGACGCGGATCTCTCGCGCAGGCAGGCCGTCATCGCCGACGGCCACCACCGCTGGGCCACCTACCTCCGGCTGCACGCCGAGCATGCGGCCCCCGGCCCCTGGGATTCCGGCCTGGTCCTTCTGGTGGACACCGCCCGCTATCCGCTGCGGGTCCGCGCAATCCACCGCCTGCTCCACCAACTGCCGGTCGGGGACGCCGCCGCGGCCCTCGAAGGGTCCTTCCGGATACGCAAGGTGGACGGGCCCCTCCCCGCCGCGCTCGACAGCCTCGCGGCCGCCTCGGAGGCGGGGGGCAACGCCTACCTTCTCGCGGGAGACGGCGGATTCCGTCTCGTGGACCGTCCGGACCCCGGCCTGCTCGACCGTACGGTCCCGCGGGGGCGCCCGGAAGCCTGGCGGAGCCTGGACGCCACAGTCCTGCACTCGGTCATGCTGGAGCATGTGTGGCAGATCCCGGACACCGCCGAGCACATCGGCTACATCCACGATGCCGCGGCGGCCGTCGAACAGGCGGAGATGCGGGGCGGGACGGCGGTCGTGATGCACCCGGTCCGCGAGGATGTCGTACGGGAACTCGCCCAGCAGGGCGTCACGATGCCGCGCAAGTCCACGTCATTCGGCCCCAAACCGGCCACCGGTCTGGTGCTGCGCAGCCTCGAACTGGGTTGATGACGAAGGAGGGTGGGACCCCGTAGCGGGATCCCACCCTCCTGTCAGTGCCACTGCGACTGCGTCAGTCAGTCCTTGTCCTGCTCACTCACGCCACTGTCGGCATCGGCGTCGGCATCGGGCACGGCGCCCGTACCCTCCTCCGGATCGGCGTCCGGGTCGAGCGCGTCCGTGAACTCCACGCCGTCCAGCTCCGCCAGCCGGTCCGACGCGTCCGTGCTGCCGCCCTGATCGGCCTCGAGAGCCTTGGCGAACCACTCGCGGGCCTCGTCCTCGCGACCGACGGCGAGCAGCGCGTCGGCGTACGCGTAACGCAGCCGCGCCGTCCATGGCTGAATCGAGTTCGAACCGAGCTCAGGACCCTGCAGCGTGACGACGGCGGCCTCGGCCTGGCCCATGTCCCGCCGTGCCCCGGCCACGACCAGCCGCATCTCCACCTGTCCGGCGCGGTCCAGCTTCTGCACCTCGGGCTCGCCGGCCATGGCCAACGTCCGCTCGGGCCGCCCCAGGCCCCGCTCGCAGTCGGCCATCACCGGCCACAGCTCCACGGAGCCCGTCATACGGCGTGCCGCACGGAACTCGGCCAGCGCCTCGGTGTACTTGCCCGTGGCGTACGCGGCGAACCCGGCGGCCTCGCGCACGGCGGCGACCCGCGAGGCGAGCCGCAGCGCGATACGGGAGTACTCGTATGCGCGTTCCGGGTCCTCGTCGAGCAACTGGGCGACCATGACGAGGTTCTTGGCGACGTCCTCGGCCAGAGTCTTCGGCAGGCTCAACAGCTCCTGCCGCACGCTCTTGTCGATCTCCTCGCCGGTGACGTCCTCGGGGATCGGCAGCCGCCGGACCGGCTCGCGCTCGCGGTCGCCCCTGTCACGGTCGTCACGGCGCCCGTACCCGCGCGAGCGGTCGTCACGGCCTCCGGAACCTCCGGAACGGTCGTCCCGCCCGCGGCCACCCTGACCGTACGGACGGCTCGGCCCGCGATCGTCCCGCCCACGGAACCCGCCACGCTCATCGTCGCGCCGCGGCCCACGCGGCCGGTCGTCACGACCTCGGTCCCGGTCGTCCCGGGAGTACGAGGGCCTGTCGTCCCTACGTCCCTGGCCGGCACCCGGCCGACCACCACGGTCATCG